>JAFAZB010000188.1 GCA_019240015.1 Solirubrobacterales bacterium | reverse complement strand
CAGCACCAGGGCTGCGCCCAGCCACAGGATCGCGTAGCGCTCGCGCAGGTAGCGGCGACGGACGAGCTCGAACACGGCCGCGAACACCAGCAACGCGAACACGATCGAGGCGATCTGAACCCGGGTGTGCATCAGATGACCAAGCTCGGATGAATCATCTACACCCCCCGGCTTGCCGACACCGGCGCCGGCTCCCCCGGCTCGACCACGCGGCGGCGTCGCATCAGCCCCACCAGCAGGGCCAGCGAGACCTTGATCATGTAGTAGGCCGAGCGCGCTTTGGTGATCGATGAGCGGCCCCCGCCCCGCGGGTGCATCTGCACCGGTACCTCCGCCATCCGCAGCCGGTGGGCGTGGAGCATCAGGACCGCCTCCACCTCGGGGTAGTCGTGCGGATAGTCGCGCGCGAACAAGGCGATCGCTCGACGGTTGTAGAGACGGAAGCCGGAGGTGGGATCGCTCACCGGCTGGTCGAGGATCAGGTTGAGCGCGAACGCGAACAGGTGGATGCCGGTGCGGCGGCTGATCGGCGCCGGATAGCGATTGTCGTCGGTCAGAAAGCGCGACCCGCACACCATGTCGAGCGTCGGGTCGGCGCGGATCGCGGCCACCAGCTTGTCGAGCTCGGCCGGGTCGTGCTGGCCGTCGCCATCGACCTGGACCATGTAGTCGTAGCCGCGCTCGAGCGCGTAGACGAACCCGGTCTGTACGGCGCCTCCGATCCCGAGGTTGAACGGCAGCCGCACGACCGCCGCGCCCGCCGCCTCCGCGCGGCCGGCGGTGTCGTCGGTTGAGCCGTCATCGACCACGATCACGTCGAAGCGCGGTGCCCGCTCGTGCAGTGAGCGGACCACCGCTGCGACGGTGCTGGCTTCGTTGTACGCGGGTACGACGGCGAGGAACGTGCTGGCCTCGGATGCCATCAGCGCGACCTATTATCGCCGCCGTGCAGACGCGCCCGCTCTCAGGGAGGAGTCCCTCCCCGCAAGGCGACGGCGGCGGCGTCACGGCGGTGGTGGTCTGCTACGACGAGGACCCGGCCGAGCTGAGGGTCGCGATCGATGGGCTGCTCGCCCAGACCCGCCCTCCCGAGGAGATCCTGGTGATCGACAACGGCGGCGGGCGGCTCGCGCGGGAGCTCGACGGACACCACGAGTCGGTGCGCGCGCTCGTGGCGCCCGCCAACCTCGGCTACCCGCCGGCCGTGAACCTGGCGGCAGCGCACGCGGCCGGCGAGTACATGTTGTGTTTGAACCCGGACGCCGAAGCCGAGCCGGACTGCCTCGAGCGGCTCGTCGAGAGCGCTGCGCGCGATCCGAAGGTCGCGCTGGTGGGGGCGCAGATCCTGCTCGAGGACCACCAGACCCGCAACGCCGGCGCGAACCCCGTGCATCCGACCGGGATCTCGCCCGCCGGCGGCTACGGGCTGCCCCGCGAGGACGGCGAGCCACGGGACGTGCTGGTCGTCTCCGGTGCATGCTGCCTGATCCGTCGCAGCGTGTTTCTCGAGCTGGGGGGCTTCGTCGAGGAGTTCTTCATGTACTACGACGACGTCGATCTCGGCTGGCGCGCCAACATGGCCGGCTACCGAGTGGTGTATGACCCGCGGGCCGTCGTATCGCACGCCTACGCCTTCGCACGCCGCGGCAAGAAGTGGCTGTACCTGGAGCGCAATCGGCTGTTCACGGTGATCGCCAACTATCAGCCTCGGACGCTGCTGCTGCTCGCGCCGCTGCTGCTGGCGTCCGAAGCGGGGCTGCTGGTCGTGGCCGCGCTCGGAGGCTGGCTGCCGCAGAAGCTCGCGGCTTACGTCTGGCTGGTGAGGATGCGCTCGCGGTTGCGCGAGCACCGTCGCGCCGTCGCTGGCTCCCGCCGCCGCTCCGACGCCGAGCTGCTGAGCCTGTTCGAGCCGCGGCTGCACTCGGCGCTGCTCCCCGCCGCGGGGGCGCGGCTGGCCAACGCGTTCGCGGTCCCCTACCTGCGGATCGTCCGGCGCCTGGCCCGGTAGGCGCTCAGCGCCCGGCGACGACCAGCAGCCGAGTGCGGTTGGGCCCGTGCTCGACGTGGTCGAACGCCAGCACGCGCAGCCCCGCTCGCGCCACGATCTCCTCCACGTCGGGCGGCTCGTAGCAGTGCACGTAAGTGGCGTCGTCGTGCTCGAAGTAGGTCCGCTTGCCCTCGAGCAGGTCGAAGATCACGCGCCCGCCGTCGCCGAGCGAGGAAGCGGAGTTCTTCAGCGCGGCCTCGAAGGTCGGATAGAAGTGCTTGAACGTCAGCGAGGACATCGCGACGTCGAACGGCGGGATCGTCGCGGAGCCGGCCTCGCCTTGCAGGAAGCTGATCCGCGGATCCGGGAAGCGCTCGCTCAGGTGCCGCACGTTGTGCTCGGAGAGGTCGAGCCCGGTGTAGCTCGCGAACGGGCGGCCCTGCTCGAGGTACGCGGACAGCAGCCGACCGTAACCCGGCCCGATCTCGAGCAGCCTGGTGGCGTCCGTCAGCTCGGCGTGCTCGGCGAGCTTGTCGATGAACGGGTGCCCGCTGAGCTGCACCCCCCAGGTGAGCCCGACCTCGGGGCGGGCGGAGCGCCAGCGGGATCGCGAGCGCTCCTGGGCCTCGGGCGAGACGTCGTTCGGGTCGACCGGCTTGCGCCCCGCCAGCGCCTGCAATGCCGGCGCGTCGTGCAGGCGAAAGCGCAGCCCCGGCGGCGTCAGCCGCGTCGCTGCCCGGCCGAGGATGCTGCGCAGGGGCGCCATCAGCTGGGCGAGTCTAGCGACGCCCGATCCCGTATCTCCGCCTGCCGCTAACCTGACCGCGCGATGGCCGCCGACGCCACCCCCCCGAGTCCGGCCGAGCAGCGACCGAACGGGCTCGCGCCCGCCGCCCCCGATCCCGATCAGCTGATCCTGGTGACGGGCGGCGCGGGCTACATCGGCTGCGTCCTGGTGCCGCGGCTGCTCGCTCGCGGATACCGGGTGCGGGTGCTGGACCGGCTGTACTTCGGCGAGGAGCCACTGGCGGGGTTCCGAGATTCGGTCGAGCTGGTCGTCGGCGACGTTCGCGAGCTGCCCGCCAGGCTCCTCGACGGCGTCGACGGCGTGATCCATCTCGCGGGGCTCTCGAACGACCCGACCGCCGAGTTCAACCCCGAGGCCAACTGGCAGATGAACGCGCTGGCCACCGAGCACCTCGCCCGCGCCTGCCTCGAGCGCGAGCTCGAGCGGTTCGTGTTCGCCTCCTCGTGCTCGCTGTACGACGGGCTCGAGCCCGGCATCCACGACGAGTCCGCGGCGATCGAGCCTCGCGCGGCCTACGCGGTGTCCAAGCGCTACGCCGAGGAACGACTGCTCGAGCTGACCGAGCAGGGGCTGGTGGCAGTGCTGCTGCGCAACGGGACCGTGTACGGCCACAGCCCGCGGATGCGCTTCGACCTGGTCGTGAACACGTTCGTCAAGGACGCGCTGGTGAGCGGCCGCCTGTCGCTGCACGGCGGCGGCTGGATGTGGCGCCCGCTGGTCGACGTGCGCGACTGCGCCGACGCGATGATCGCCGCCTACGAGGCGCCGCGGGAGCTGGTCCGCGGGGAGATCTTCAACGTCCTTCACTCCAACTACCAGATCCGGGAGCTCGCGATGCTGGTCGCGGGCTCCGTCCAGCTGGCGGGCCGCCCGATCGAGCTGGTGGAGGTGGAAGCGCCCACGCTGCTGCGGGACTACGAGTGCGCCAACGCCAAGCTCTCGCGGACGCTCGGCTTCATCCCGCGGCGCTCGGTGCTCGAGGCCGTGTCGGAGCTGCTGAGCCGCATCGACGTCGGCAACCGTGCCTACATGACCGATCCGCGCCACTACAACATCCGCTGGCTCGAGCTGCTGACCGAGCTCAAGCCGGCGCTCGACAAGTTCGCGTCGGTTCTGTGAGG
>JAFAZB010000156.1 GCA_019240015.1 Solirubrobacterales bacterium | reverse complement strand
GAGGGTGGGAGCGGCCTACATGTTCGGGCAGTTGTGCCCAGCACTGCGTGCTCCGCCCGGGGCAGTGCCGTGGCTCGGCGGTGCGGTCCGGGTGGTGGTGCTGCTCGCGGCGCCCGAGCCAGTCGAGCTGGTCGAGCCACTCGAGCCGGTCGAGCTGGCCGCGCTTGCGATCGCGGCGCCGCCGCCCGCGAGGGCACCGGTGACGGCGAGCGTCACCAGCAGCGGTCTCAGCCTGTGCTTCATTTCGGATCACCTCCTTGGTGGTGGGGATCACAGGATCCGGCGCGAGCGTGTGATGTCCGTAGGAGCGCGATAAGAGTTTCGCTAGGGTGACTCGCCGATGCGGGTGCGGTGGTTCGGCCAATCGGCGTTTCGCTTGATCGCGGGGGACATCACCGTCGTGATCGACCCGTTTGGCGATACTTCAGGGCTCGCGTCGCGCGGCATCCGCTTCGAGTATCCGCCCCTGGACGGCGTCGAGGCCGACCTCTTGCTGATCACCCACGAGCACGGCGACCACAACGGCCGCGAGGTGATCGGCGGCGATCCGGTCGTCGTGCGCTCGACCGCGGGGCGCTTCGAGTCGCCGATCGGCGAGGTGCTCGCGGTGGCCTCAGAGCATGACGCAGCGGCCGGCACCGAGCGCGGTCCCAACACGATCTTCGTGTTCGAGCTGGATGGGCTGCGGATCGCCCACTTCGGCGACTTCGGCCAGCGCTCACTGCGAGACGAGCAGGCCGCGGCGATCGGCTCGCCCGACATGATCCTGATCCCGGTCGGCGCCGGACCCACGATCGGCCCCGAGGGGGCGGCGGAGATCGTCGCGCGGCTGCGCCCCAGGTGGGTCGTGCCGATGCACTACCGCACGCCCAAGATCGGATTCCTCGAGCCCGCGGACCCGTTCCTCGAGCTGATCGGCAGCGTGCATCGCCCGCCGGGCTCGGAGTTCGACACCGAGTCGCTACCCGCCGCGGGGAGCGATCCGCTGGCGATCGTCCCCGAGGCGCCGTAGGCCGTGGCGGCGCCGCGGGGGCGCGGGAGCGCGCCGATCGACGCAATCCGCACACTCGTGTCCCCGCTCAGAGGGGTGGGTTCACCCGGTGCGACTAAGCGATGGCCAGCGGAACCACCCCTGAAAACGACCGGGGGTGGGTGCGATTTAGTGCGATCGCGGCGGTCGGGGACCCAGGTGGATCTCAGCGCTAGCGCCGCCGGGCGGTGGGCGCCAGCGCGGGGTTCTGCCATCCACCGTCGGCGGGGTTAAGGTTCACGCCCGGGGGGACCACTTCGTCGATCCGGTCGAGCAGCTCGTCCGCGAGCTCGACGTCGACCGCGCCGAGCTGGGACTCCAACTGCTCGATCGTGCGCGGGCCGATGATTGCGGCGGTCACCGCGGGGTGGCGGAGCACGAACGCCAGCGCCATCTCGATCAGCGTGATGCCGGCATCCGCGGCGAGCTTGGCGAGCTGATCGGCGGCGTCGAGCTTGCGCTGGTTGCCGGGCAGCGACATGTCGTAGCGGCTGGGGATCCGTTCGGCGCGGTGCGAGCGCGGCACCTCGGCGTCCTTGCGGTAGCGCCCGGTGAGCCAGCCGCCGGCCAGCGGGCTCCACGGAATCACGCCCATCCGGTAGCGCTGGCAGGTCGGCAGCACGTCGCTCTCGATCGCCCGCACCAGGATCGAGTACGGAGGCTGTTCACAGACGAACCGCTCGTGCCCGCGCTTCTCGGCCACCCAGTGGCCCTCGACGATCTGACTGGCCGGGAACGTCGAGGAGCCGATGTAGCGCACCTTCCCGGAGTGGACCAGATCGCTGAGCGCCCCCAGCGTCTCGTCGATGTCGGTGTCGGCCTCGGGACGGTGGATCTGATAGAGGTCGATCCAATCGGTGCCCAGCCGCCGGAGGCTGTTCTCAACCTCCCTGACGATCCAGCGCCGCGAGTTGCCGAACTCGTTCGGATCCTCGCCCATCGTGCCGTGCACCTTGGTGGCCAGCACCAC
>JAFAZB010000143.1 GCA_019240015.1 Solirubrobacterales bacterium | reverse complement strand
CCCCCGGATCCTGATCCTCGACGACGCCACTTCGTCGGTCGACGCCTCGACCGAGCAGGAGATCAAGCTCGCACTCCAGCAGGTGATGGCCTCGAGAACCACGTTCGTGATCGCGCATCGCCTCTCGACGATCGCACTGGCCCAGCGAATCGTGGTGCTGGAGGCAGGACGGGTAGCCGCGCAGGGGACCCACGATGAGCTGCTCGGTCGCTCGGAGCTCTACCGCGAGATCGTCGAGAAGGGAATGCCCGATCAGGTGTTCATGACCCGTAAGACGGCGGGGGTGGCGGGGCTGTGAGGCTGCTCCCCACCGAACTGCGCCGCCGACTGCGTCAGTCGCAAGGTCGAGGGCGCAAGCTGCGCGGGCTGGCGGAGCTGCTGTCCCCCTATCGCTGGCGGGTGCTCGCGATGTTCGCGTCGCTGCTGGCGGCGACCGCCGCCGCGCTGGCCCCCGCGCCGCTCGCCAAGCTGGCGATCGACCAGGGCATCCGGCGCCACGACGTGGGCACGCTCGACTTGGTCGTCGCGGCTTTCCTGGTCTCCGCGGTCGTCTATGCGATCGCCTCCTACGCCCAGACCTACCTGGTCGGGTGGGTCGGGCAGCGCGCGCTCCAGGATCTGCGGGTGCGGCTGTTCGCACACCTCCAGTCGCTCTCGATCGGGTTCTACTCCCGCAACCGGGCGGGCGTGATGATCTCTCGCTTGACCAACGACGTCGAGGCGCTCGACCAGCTCGTCGAGGACGGGATGGCAACGCTGTTCCAGTCGGGACTGACGCTGATCGGGGTGGTGGTGATCCTGGTCGTGATGGACGCCCATCTCGCGCTGCTCACGTTCCTGGCGCTGCCGCTGCTGGCGGCAGGTGGGTTGGCGTTCAGGATCGCCTCCGCCGACGCCTACCGGCTGACCCGCGAGCGGATCGCCACGATCACCGGCTACCTCCAGGAGACCCTGTCGGGGATCCGCGTGGTGCGGGCGTTCGGCCAGGAGCCTCGTCACATCGCCCGCTTCGGCGAGCTCAACGACGCCAACCGCGACGCGAATATGACGACCGTGCGCCTCAACGCGGCCTACTTCCCCGGCGTGGAGCTGCTCTCTGCGCTGGTCACGGTCGAGATCCTGGTGATCGGCGGCGTCGAGGCGATCAACGGGCACACCTCGACGGGCGTCGTGTTCGCGTTCATCGCGGCGCTCAACAACTTCTTCGACCCGATCCAGCAGCTCTCGCAGCTGTACACGACCTACCAGTCCGGGATGGCGGCGCTCGACAAGATCTTCGAGTTGCTCGACGAACGTCCAGAGCTGTCCGACGCGCCCGGGGCGCTGACGCTGCCGCGGATCCGCGGCGAGCTGCGCTTCGAGCACCTCTCGTTCCGCTACGGATCAGAGCAGAGCAGGGGCGGCGAGGACTCCTGGGCGCTGCGCGAGATCGACCTGGTGATCCCCGCCGGACAGACCGTCGCCCTGGTGGGCGCGACCGGTGCGGGGAAGTCGACGTTCGCCAAGCTGGTGGCGCGCTTCTACGATCCGACGGAGGGACGGGTGCTGGTGGACGGCCACGACCTGCGCGACGTGCGGGCACATTCGCTGCGCTCGCAGATGGGCATCGTGCCCCAGGAGGGCTTCCTGTTCAGCGGCACCGTGCGAGAGAACATCGCGTTCGGCCGCCGCTCGGCGACCGACGCCGAGGTGGTGAGCGCGGCACGCGCGGTCGGGGCCGATGGCTTCATCGCGGCGCTCGAGCACGGCTACGACACCCAGGTCGGCGAGCGGGGCGTCCAGCTCTCAGCGGGGCAGCGGCAGCTGATCGCGTTCGCACGCGCGCTTGTCGCCGATCCCCGGATCCTGGTGCTGGATGAGGCCACCTCGAACGTCGACGTGCACACCGAGAGCTTGATCGAGCAGGGGCTGCGACGCCTGGTCGCGGGTAGGACCGCGATCGTGATCGCCCACCGGCTGTCCACGATCAGGCACGCGGGCCGGATCATCGTGCTCAAGCATGGGCGAGTCGTCGAGCAGGGCACGCACGAGGAGCTGCTGGACGCCGGCGGCCATTACTGGCGCTTGTACCGCGACTGGGCAGAGCAGGCCGCGGCGTAGATGACGGCGTCGGTCGTGAGCCTCGCGGTGACGGCGGTCAAAGGGACCCGCCTACGTCCGGTGGATGAGATCGAGCTGGAGCCGGGGGGCGTACGCGACAACCGCCGCTTCTTCGTGATCGACGGGCGCGACCGGATGCGCAACGGCAAGCAGCTCGGCGAGCTCACGAGCGTGGTGTCCGCCTACGCGGAGTCCGACCGGGTGCTGACGCTGACCTTCCCGGACGGGACGGCGGTCTCAGGCCGGGTCGAGCACGACGGGCTGATCAGCACCAGCTTCTTCTCCCGCCAGGTCGACGCCCACCTGATCGAGGGGCCGTGGTCGAGTGCGCTGTCCGACCACGTAGGCCAACCGCTGCGGCTGGTGGAGGCCGCGGGAGGCGTTGACCGGGGCCGGCGGGGCGCCGTCTCACTGATCTCGCGTGCCTCGCTCGCTCGCCTCGCCGAGGCCGCCGGCGAGCCCGAAGTGGACGCTCGCCGGTTTCGGATGCTGGTCGAGATCGACGGCGTACGGGCGCACCAGGAGGACGAGTGGGTCGGGCGGGGGCTGCGCATCGGGGCTGCACGGGTCACGATGCGCGGACACGTAGGCCGCTGCCTGGTCACCAGCCGCGACCCCGTCACCGGCGAGATCGACCTCCCCACGCTGGACCTCCTACGCGAGTACCGGGGCGATGCCGATACGACCGAGCCGCTTCCATTCGGGATCTACGGCGAGGTGCTCGAACCGGGTCCGGTGCGGGTCGGAGATCCCGTCAGGCTGCTGGACTAGCGCGTGAGCGAGGACCGCGTCCGGATCGAGCTGGCCGAGCACATCGCGACGGTCACCCTCGCCCGCGCCGAGAAGCACAACGCACTCGACGTGCCGATGTTCGACGCGCTGATCGCCGCCGCCGAGCGGGTGGCCCGGGAGCGGGGGGTGCGGGTGGTGGTGCTGCACGGCGACGGACCGAGCTTCTGCTCGGGCCTCGACCTCGCGGCGGTGATGGCCGCCAAGGGTGGGCTCGACGGGGCGCTCGAGCCGCTCCGCGGCGAGGTGCCGAACTGGTTCCAGCGCGCGGCATACGGATGGCTGCGTGTCCCGGTCCCCGTGATCGCGGCGATCCACGGCAACTGCCTGGGCGGGGGGCTCCAGATCGCGCTCGCCGCCGACATCCGCTTCGCCCATCCCGACGCGCGGCTCTCGGTGATGGAGGTCAAGTGGGGGCTGGTGCCCGACATGTCGATTACCCGCACGCTGCCGCGCCTGGTGGGGATCGACGTCGCGAAAGAGCTCACCTTCACCGGGCGGGTGCTGAGCGGCAGCGAGGCGCACCGGCTGGGAGTCGTGACCCACCTTGCCGACGATCCGCTGGCCGCCGCTCGCGCGCTGGCGAGCGAGGTCGCCTCGAAGTCCCCCGACGCGATCCGCGGCGCCAAGCGCCTGTTCGACGAGGCCTGGATCGGGACACCCGAGCAGACGCTCGCGCTTGAGGCCCAGATTCAGCTCGGTCTGGTCGGCTCCCCCAACCAGCTCGCCGCCGTCAGCGCCGGGCTGTCGGGAGCGCGGGCGCAGTTCGCAGACCCGGAGCCAACCGGGCCGTCGTAGGACACTTCAGAGCTGGGGAACAGGGACTCGAACCCCAACTTCGACGTCCAGAGCGTCGCGTGCTGCCATTACACCATTCCCCAGTGTATTTAGTTGGAGCCGGTGGTTGCCAGCCGAGTATAGGTGAGCAGTGCGCTCAGACCTCGCCCAGGTCGGTCGAGACGTCGCCGAGCTCCGCGATGCGATCGGACACGTCGGACCCCGCGTTCATCAGCCGCCGGGCATGCTCGAGATCGTCCGAGCGGCCCACCGACAAGGCCGCAGCGACGCGTCCGCCGTCCAGGTAAAAGATCGTGAACTCGCCGTCGTCGAGCGAGCCGCGGACGATCTCCTGGTCCCAGTTGGAGGCGGGCCCGACGTACTCGAGCGAGACCCAGTCGGACAGGTCGGAGAAGAAATAGGGGATCACGTCGTGGGGCTTGTCCTGGCCCAGCATGTTGAGCGCCGCGGTCTTGCCGTGGTTGAAGGCGACGTCCCAGTGCTCGATCCGCAGCGGGCGTCCGCCGTGGACGACGCTGTCGTACTCGGCGATGTCGCCGGCGGCGAAGACGTTGGGGGCGCGCGTCTGCAGGCGGGCGTCGGTACGAACGCCGCCGCGCTCGCCGAGCTCGAGGCCCGCCGCGCGCGCAAGCGTGACCTCGGGCACCACACCGGCGCCGATCACCACTGCGTCGGCTTCGAGCCGGTGGCCGGACTTGGTGATCACGCCGGTCACACGGCCGTCGCTGCCCTCCAGCCGCTCCAGCTCATCCTCGCCCTGGACGGTGATCCCGTGCTCCTCCAGGCGCGACTGCAGGAACCGCCCGGCCTGCTCGCCGAAGCCGCGGCTCAGCACGGTTGGCTCGAGCATCACCATCGTGCACGTGCTGCCGAGCTCGGTCAGCGATGCGGCCACCTCGCTGGCGATGTAGGAGCCACCGATCAGCACCACGCGCTTGCCCGCGGCGTCATCGCGAATCGAGTCGCTGTTGGAGAGCGTGCGTAGATAGTGGATCCCGTCGAGCTCGCAGCCCGGGACGTCGAGGCGCTTGACGTTGGCGCCCGTCGCGAGCAGCGCTTGGCCGAAGCTCACCTGGGAGCCGTCCGAAAGCTGCGCTGCGCCCTCGGAGACGTCGAGGCCGGTGACCGAAGTCCGGGTCAGCACCTCGACCTCCTGCTCCTGATACCAGGCCGGCTCTCTGAACAGGATCTCCTCCCGGGACTCTTCGCCCCGCAGGTAGCCCTTCGAACAGGGGGGACGGTTGTAAGGAGGATGGGGCTCGCGGCCGACCAGCAGAATCGAGCCGTCGGCACCCGACTCCCGCAGCCAGCGCGCGCAGTTGCCGGCCGCCAGGCCGCCGCCGATCAGCAAGCGGTCGACCTGCCGGTCAGCCATCGGATAGCGCCGTCCCGTTGTCGGCGAACTGCGGCGTGATGTCGCCCTCCAGACCTGGATCGAGGATCAGCAGCACCTGATCGCCGGCCTCGATCACGGAGTCGGCCTTGGGTACGAAGCCGGCGCCGTTGCGCAGCACGGAGATGATCAGCGAGCCGTCCGGCAGGACCACGTCCTGCACTCGCCGTCCCGCGGCAGGTGCGCCCTGGCCGACCTCCAGCTCGATGATCTCGAGGTGCTCCTCTTCGAGTGCGAGCAGCTGCACGAGGCCGTACTCGGGAACCTCGTGCTCGATCAGGCGCAGGATCAGATCGGTCGCCGAGACCGCCGGCTGCACCCCCAGAAGCTTGAAGTGCTGGAGGTTGCGGGGATTGTTGACGCGCGCCACGATCCGCTCGAGGCCGTATTTCTCCTTGGCGACCTGGCAGATCAGGATGTTGTCCTCATCGTCGCCGGTCACCGCGATCACCAGATCGGCACGCTGGATGCCCGCGCGCTCCAGCACCCAGAGCTCGGTGGCGTCCCCGTACTGGACCGCGTGCTCGAGCTCCTCCTCCACGACGCGGTAACGGCGATGGTCGGACTCGATCAGCGTGACCTCGCGATCTTTGGCGATCAACTCGCGGGCCAGGTTCCAGCCGACCTTGCCAGCCCCGGCGATGATCACGTACAAGTGCCGGCTCCCTACGAGGCGAGCGCTTCGCGCTCTGCCTGATCGATCGCGATTTGCGTGGGACAGATGGTCAGCAGCCCCTGCTCGGCGTACCAGGCCGCGCGGCCGGGATCGGCGACCCGCACGACCACCCGCGGCACCTTGAAGCGTCGCTGCGCGAGCTGGGCGATCACGAGGTTGGTGTTGTCCCCACTGGTCGCCGCCAGAAACACGTCCGCCTGCTCGATCCCGGCCTCGACCAGACCATCGACCTCCAGTGCCTGGGCGACCGTGAAGCGCCCGCCGGCGTCCTCCCAGCTGGTCGACTGGTCCTTGTCGAGACGCTCGTGGGAAAGCGGGTCGCTGTCGAGCACGGATACCTCGTGCCCGGCTTCGAGTGCACGCTTGGCGACGGCCGATCCGACGCGGCCTGCACCCACGATGAGGATGAACATGGCTAGGACTCTAGGAGGTAGCGGTCCAGCGGAGCGTAGCGTCTAGCGCGGCCTACGTGATGATCGGGATGATCAGCAAGGCGACGATATTGGCCACTTTGATCATCGGGTTGATGGCCGGCCCGGCGGTGTCCTTGTACGGGTCACCCACGGTGTCGCCGGTGACCGCGGCCGCGTGGGCCTCGGAGCCCTTGCCGCCGTACGCGCCGTCCTCGATCAGCTTCTTGGCGTTGTCCCACGCGCCGCCGCCCGAAGTCATCGAGATCGCCATGAACAATCCCACGACGATCACTCCGATCAGCAGCCCACCGAGCGCCTGAACGCTGATCAACCCGACCACGAGCGTGAACAGGATCGGAATCGTGGAGGGGATGATCATCTCGCGCTGGGCCGCGCGAGTGACCAGGCCGACGCACGTGCCGTATTCGGGCTGGTCGGTTCCGGCCATGATCCCCGGCTTCTCGCGAAACTGGCGGCGCACTTCCTCCACCACGGCGCCGCCGGCGCGGCCCACCGCCTCCATCGCCAGCGAGACGAACAGGTAGACCATCAGACCGCCGATCAGCAGGCCGATCAGGACCGCCGGGTTGCTGATCGAGAAGTCCGGGAACTTGCCCCGGGCGTGAAGCTCGTCTTCGAAGGCGTTGAACAGCACCAGGGCCGCGAGCGCGGCCGAACCGATCGCGTAGCCCTTGGTGACGGCCTTGGTGGTGTTGCCGACCGCGTCGAGCGGGTCCGTGACGTCGCGGACCTCCTCCGGCAGCTCGGCCATCTCGGCGATCCCACCGGCGTTGTCGGTGATCGGACCGAACGCGTCGAGCGCCACGATCAATCCCGTCAGCGAGAGCTGCGCCATGACCGCGACGCCGATCCCGTAGATGCCCTGGCTGCC
>JAFAZB010000102.1 GCA_019240015.1 Solirubrobacterales bacterium | reverse complement strand
GCGAGCGCTCGTAGATCGTCAGCTCGTCGTCGGCGCCGCGGATCATGCGCCCACCTGCTGGAGCTCCCGCCGCTGCGCCGCGATCGCCGCGCCCAGCACCTCCACCAGGCGGTCGATGTGGGCCTTGGTGCGCTGTTCGGTGATCGCAACCAAGAGACCCCGGGCATGCTCGGGGTAGTCGCCGCCGAGCGGATAGCCCGGGTTGACGCCCTGCTCGCGGCAGCGCGCGATCACCGGCTGCACCGGCGTGTCGAGCTCCAGCGCCAGCTCTCGCACCACCGGCTGGGCGTGAAGCACGCGGACCCCGTCGAGCGTCTCGAGCCGGTCCCGGGCATAGGCAGCCCGCTGCACCATCAGCTCGGCGAGCTCCACGATCCCGCGCCGTCCCAGCCAGCTGAGGTAGATGACCCCGGAGAGCGCGTTCAGCGCCTGCGCGGTGCAGATGTTGGAGGTGGCCTTCTCCCGCCTGATGTGCTGCTCGCGGGTCTGGAGCGTGAGCACGAACCCGCGCTTGCCGTCGAGGTCGCGAGCCTCGCCGGCGATCCGCCCGGGAACCTGGCGCAGCAGGGCCTGGGTGGAGGCGAAGAACCCGAACGACGGGCCCCCGAAGTCGAGCCGGTTGCCGAGCGTCTGGCCCTCGCCGACGGCGATGTCGACCCCGCACTCGCCAGGCGTCTTGAGCAGCGCCAGCGGGAGCGGGTCGCAGCTGCAAATCGTCAGTGCGCCCGCGTCGCGAGCCGCCCGCGCCAAGGCCTCGAGGTCCTCGACCGCGCCGAGGAAGTTGGGCTGCTGGACGATCACCGCGCTGACCTCGTCGTCGAGCGAGGGCAGCTCGGTGAGCCCCGCCGCCAGCGGCGCTTCGACGACCTCCATCCGATAGCCACGCGCGAGCGTGCGCAGCGTCTCGCGCGCGTGCGGGTGAACGCCTCGTGAGACCACGAACCGCCGCCGGCCGCCACCCTCACCGCCGGCGCCGTTGACGAGCTTCGCCACGTAACCCGCCGCCGCGACCGCGCTCGGCCCCTCGTAGACCGAGGCGTTGGAGATCGGCAGCCCGGTGAGCTCGGCGATCGCGGTCTGATACTCGAACATCGCCTGCAGCCCGCCCTGGGAGATCTCCGGCTGATATGGCGTGTACGGGGTGAGGAACTCCGAGCGCTGGATGATCGAGTCGATCAGCGCCGGGACGTAGTGGTCGTACATCCCGGCGCCCAGGAAGCAGAGCTCGTCCTCGGTGCTGACGTTGCGCGCGGCCAGCGCGCGGAGCTCCTCGTAGATCTCCTGCTCGGAGTGGCCGGGGCCGAGCGCCAGCGGCCGGTTCAGCCGCACGCTCACCGGGATGTCGGCGAACAGCTCCTCGATCGCGCCCACGCCGATCGTCGCCAGCATCTCCGCGCGATCCTCCTCGGTGGCCGAGGTGTACCGGGTCACTCGAGCCCTTCCTGGTAGCTCGGGGCGTCCATCAGCGTCTGCGCCTCCGACGGGTCGGACAGCTTCACCTTCACCAACCAGCCCTCGCCGTAGGGATCTTCGTTGATCGTCTCGGGGTGTTCGGCCAGCCCCTCGTTGACCGCGACGATCTCGCCCGACAGCGGCGCGAACACGTCGGAGACGGCTTTCACGGACTCCACCTCGGTGTAAGGCTGGTCCTTCGCGACCTCCGTCCCGACGCTCGGCGGATCGAAGTACACGACCTCCCCGAGCGCGTCCTGGGCGTACCAGGTGATCCCGAAGGTGGCCTGCGCGCCCTCCACCCGAGCCCAATCGTGCTCGACGTGGTAGAGCAGGTCCTCCGGATAGCTGGCCTGCGCCATGTCACGACCCCTTTCGGTAGAGCGGCTTGCGCTTCACCACGGCGGCGCGGGTGACGCCCCTGACGTCGATCTCGATCCGCGTCTGCGGCTCGGCCTGCGCTGCCGGAAGGTATGCCATCCCGATCCCGTGCTCCAGGCACGGCGAGTAGCTGCCGCTCGTGACCACGCCACCTCCGAGGATCGGATTGCCGGCGCGAGCGATTCCTCGGCCGTCGATCACGAACGCCGCCAACCGCTCGGCGGGACCCTCGCTGCGCTTCGCCGCCACCGCCTCCGCGCCGATGAACCCGGTCTCCTCCTTGCAACACCAGCCGAGCCCCGCCTCGATCGGACCACGGTCCTCGCTCAGGTCGTTTCCGTACAGGTGAAAGCACGCCTCCAGCCGCAGCGTGTCGCGCGCGCCCAGCCCTGCCGGCGTCGCGCCGTGCGCGAGCAGCGCGTCCCAGACGGCGGCAGCGGCTTCGGGGTCCAGCAACAGCTCGACCCCGTCCTCGCCGGTGTAGCCGGTGCCGCAGACGAGCATCGGCGCGCCGACGACCGCGCGCTCGCAGCAGTGCATGCGAGCAGGCAGCGCGCCGTCGGCGAGCGAGCGCACCAGCTCCCTTGCTCCCGGTCCCTGCACGGCCAGCATCGCGAACTCGGCCCGCCGGTCGATCACGTCCGCATCGAACTCGCCCGCCTGCGCGAGCAGCCACGCGAGGTCGCGTTCGTGGTTGGCGGCGTTGGTGACCGTGAGGTACTCGCACTCTCCGAGCCGGTAGGTGAACAGGTCCTCGAGCACCCCGCCGTCCTCGCGACACATAAGCGCGTACTGGGCGCCACCTTCGGGAATCCGGCGGACGTCGTTGGAGAGCACCCGCTGGAGCAGCGCCTGCGCCTGCGGTCCCCGGGTGTGGATCTGGCCCATGTGCGAGACGTCGAACACCCCGGCCGCGCGGCGGACCGCCAGGTGCTCCTCGCGGATGCCCGCGTACTGGACCGGCAGCTCCCAGCCGGCGAACTCGACGAGCTTCGCGCCCGCGGCCCGATGGCGTTCGAACAGCGGCGTGCGGCGCAGATCCGTCTCGGCGGCGGAGGTCACGCCGTGAGGCTAATACAACGCCCAGCGAGCGGCGCGCACGCGCCGACGGAGCGGCCTAGCGGTCCTTCAGGAACGACGGGATGTCGATCTCGTCGTCGCGGATCTCGAGCGAGGAGCGCTGGAACTCGTCCATCGTCACGTCCCGGTCGCGGCGAGCGCGGCGGGTGGTCTCGCGAGCGGTGCTGGGTCTGGCGTGACCGTGGTCGAAGCCGGTGGCGATCACCGTTACCCGCACTTCGTCGCCGAGCGAGTCATCGATCACGGCGCCAAAGATGATGTTCGAGTTGGCGTCGGCGGCGCTCTGGACGATCTCGGCGGCCTCGTTGACCTCGAACAAGCCCAGGTCGTGTCCACCCGTGATATTGAGCAGGATCCCCGTCGCGCCCTCCACCGACTCCTCGAGCAGCGGCGAGGAGATCGCGACCTTCGCCGCCTCGGCCGCGCGGTTCTCGCCGCTCGCGGTACCGATTCCCATCAGCGCGCTGCCGGCGTCGTGCATGATCGTGCGGACGTCGGCGAAGTCGAGGTTGATCAGCCCGGGGATCGTGATCAGGTCGGTGATTCCCTGGACGCCTTGGCGCAGCACGTTGTCGGCCTCGCGGAACGCGTCGAGGATCGTGGTCCGGCGCTCCACGATCGTCAGCAGCTTCTCGTTCGGAATCACGATCAGCGTGTCGACGTGCTCGCGTAGCTGCTGGATCCCTTCCTCCGCCTGGCGGGCACGCTGCGTGCCCTCGAACGAGAACGGTCGCGTGACCACTCCGACCGTCAGCGCCCCGATCTCGTTCTTGGCGATCTCGGAGATCACCGGAGCCGCTCCCGTGCCAGTGCCCCCGCCCTCGCCAGCGGTCACGAACACCATGTCGGCGCCCTTCAGCGCCTCCTTGATCTCGTCGCGCGATTCGGCTGCCGCACCGTGACCGACCTCCGGGTTCGCGCCTGCGCCCAGTCCCTTGGTCAGCTGGTGGCCGATGTTCAGCTTGATGTCGGCGTCGCACATCGCAAGCGCTTGGGCGTCCGTGTTGCAGGCCACGAATTCGACCCCGCGGAGCCCGGCGTCGACCATCCGGTTGACGGCGTTGGTGCCGCCGCCACCGACTCCGACTACTTTGATCACTGCGAGGTAGCTGCCGCTTTCCATGCTTTTACGTCCGACCCTCAAGTTAGGGTTGAGTGTTTTTCGGTGTTTCGCTAATTGCGGGAGTTTTGCACGTTATGGCCTAAGGATGCGGGAAGTCAACGCGCGCGCCCCGTTCGCAACGATCGTTGCAGATCGCGCAATTCTCGATCCGGTCCAGAGAGTTGGCTTATGGTCACCATAAGGCTCGACTAGAGGTTTAGCCTCCCCCCAATGCGCCCCCGTCGGGGCCGGCACCGGCCGCAGGCCGTTGCGGGTCCGAGACGTCGATGTAGTCGGCGCCCGCCGAACCCGCGTCCGCCAGCACCTCCGCGGCCGCGGTCCACTTGCCCGCCAGCTGCGTTGCCTGGCCGAAGTAGATGCTCGGGCCCGCTCGCACGCGCGCGACCAGCCCGTAGTCGGACGCGATGCTCACCTGGCTCACGCGGCTGAGCAGCTGCCGCGGCGCGGCGGCCAGGACCTCGACCTCCGCCAGCGCCTCGCCGCTCAGCCGCGGCCCCGCCGGCGCCGAGGCGAGCGGCACCACCGGCAGCGCGGAGCTGGGCGCCTGGTCGCGCAGCAGCGTCCCGTCGCCGGCGACCGCCTCCTTGCTGCCGTCGACCAGCACGCTCGCCACGGGGTAGCGCTCGATCACGCGAATCGTCATCCCGTGGGGAAACTGGGTCGAGACGCTCAAGCCCGCGACCACCGAGTAAGGGGTCACAGCCGTGCGCAGCTGATCCATCCGAACGTCGAGCGTCGACATGTCCCGCGCCGCGTCGCTCAGCGCTCCGCGGATCTGGGCGGCGTCGGGGCCGCTGTCGCCGAGCACCGTCACCCGGCTGACCGCCACCAGCGAAGAGTCCCGCAGCCAGACCCAGGCCCCCGCGAGCAGTGCCAGCGCCACCAGCGCGACGAGCACCAGGCGCAGCCGTGCGAGCCGGCGGACCTTCACGGCGCGGATCACGAGCCGCTCCAACCAGCCGGGAACTCCACCGGCCCCAGCACCTGCACCTCCGGCTCGAGCTCCACCCCGAAGCGCTCCTTCACCCGGCGCCTTCCCTCCGCCATCAGCGCCACCACGTCAGCGGTGGTCGCGTCGCCGCAGTTCTCGACGAAGTTGGCGTGCTTGGAGGAGAAGCTCGCTCCCCCGACGCGCAGCCCACCACAGCCGGCGTCCTGGAGCAGCTGGCCCGCCGTGCGGCCCTCGGCGCGGGCGTCCTGAGGGTTCTTGAAGGTCGAGCCAAACGTCTTGATCCCCGACGGCTGGGCCTGCTTGCGCCGCGCGCGCATCTCGCCCAAGGTCGCGGTGATCTGCCCGGCCACCGCGCGTCGCAACGCGAACGAGGCGCGCGCCACCACCTCGCCGGCCGCGATCCCCGAACGCCTGTAGGCGAACCCGAGCTGCTCGGGGACCCGCCGCTCGGTCCCCGCCGCCGTCGCTACGTCCACCCACTCCAGCACGCTGGCCAGCTCTCCGCCGTAGGCGTTGGCGTTCATCCGCACGGCACCGCCGACCGAGCCGGGGATGTTCACCCCGAACTCGATCCCACTCAGCCCCGCGCGCGCGGCGCGCGCCGACACGGCGGGAAGGCGGGCCCCGCCTCCAGCTCGAATCCGGGTGCCGTCGAGCTCGATCTTGCTCAGCTCCTGGTCCAGTTTCAGCACGAGTCCGCGGACGCCGGCGTCCGCCACCAGGAGGTTCGACCCGGACCCCACTACCCCTACCTCAAGCCGTCGGGCCTGCGCCCATGCCAGCAGCTGCTCAAGCTCCTCGAGCGTCCCCACGCGCGCGAACAGCTCAGCGGCGCCGCCGGTGCGGATCGTCGTCAGGCGGGCCAGCGGATAGTCGCGTTGCACGCCGCGCGGGGGAAGCGACATAACGCCGCCAGGGTAGACGCGAGCGCGGCTAGGACCGCGGCGATGGCCGGGGCCGCCGCGCCGTGGTGGGGTCCGCCCCGTCCGCGTCGGCGTCGTCGGCGAGCACATCGACCAGCGCCCGCCCCAGACGGTCGATGTCGCCCGCCCCCATCATCAGACAGAGGTCGCCGGGACGCAGCGTCTGGCGCAGAAAGCTTTCCGCCTGCTCGAAGTTCGGCAACCAGGCGACCCGGCGCCCACCGCCCAGCTCGGCGGCCGCGCCCGCGACCAGCCGGCCGCCGACTCCCGGGAAGTCCTCAGCGCGCTCCCTGGCCGCGTACACCTCCACCACCACCACCACGTCGGCCGCTGCGAGGGCGGCTCCGAACTCGCGACTGAGCGCCCGCGTGCGTGAGTAGAGGTGGGGCTGGAAGACCGCCACCAGGCGCTCGGGGGCGAGCGTCCGTGCAGCGGCGATCGCGGCCCCCACCTCGGTGGGGTGGTGGGCGTAGTCGTCGAGCACCGGCACGCCCGCCGCCGTCTCGCCCAGCCGCTCGAGACGCCGCTTGGCGCCGCGGAAGCCGAGCAGCGCCCGGGCCGCCCGCTCGGGATCGGCCCCCGCCAGCAGGCAGGCGGTCAGCGCCCCCGCGGCGTTGACGGCATTGTGCGCGCCGGGAACCGCTAGCTCGACCTCCAGCCCTCGCCAGCGAAAGCGCGAGCCGCCGGCCGTCAGCGTCGGCCCGGGCGCGTCATAGGGCACCGCGTCCGCCGGGCAGAGGGAGCGCGGCCATGGCCGGTCCCAGACCACGGCCCGCTCGCCGGCCCGGGACATGAACTCGCGGAAGGTCTGCGCGAGCTCGAGCCGCGAGGAGTAGGTCGCATGGTGGTCGAGCTCGGCGTTGGTGAGCACCGCGATCTCGGGGTCGAGCTTCAGCAGCGAGCGATCGGATTCATCGGCCTCGACGACGATCCAGTCGCCCTCCCCCCAGCCGGCGTTGGAGCCCGTGCAGCGCAGCTCGCCCCCGATCACGTAGGCGGGATCGAGCCCGGCGCCGCGCAGCGCGTGCACCGCCATCCCGGCGGTGGTCGTCTTACCGTGCGTCCCGGTCACCGCCAGGCACCGTTTCAGCGCGGCGATCTCCGCCAGCAGCTCGGCACGGTGGAGCTCTCGATCGGCCGCCTCGCGCTCGGGATTCTCGGCCGGGATCGCGGTCGAGTAGACGACCTCGGCATTCGGGGGGACGTTGGCGGCGCGGTGGCCGATCAGTGGCTCGATGCCGCGGCCGCGCAGCCGCTCCAGGTAGCTCGACTCGGCGCGGTCTGAGCCCGTCACTCGCGCCCCCAGCGCCTGGGTCACCAGCGCCAGGCCGCTCATGCCGGCGCCGCCGATGCCGACGAAGTGCAGCCGCCGCGAAGACCAGTTATCGCCGCTGCGCATCGCGCTCCTGAGGAACACCGTCCTCCCCGCTGCGCCGGCCGGCCGCGGCCAGCACCTCCCCGGCGATCCGCTGCGCCGCGTCGGGCCGAGCCAGCGCGGCAGACCCGCGCGCCAGCGCCGCCAGACGGCTGCGGTCGGCGAGCAGCTGCCCCACCTCCTGCGCCAGCCTGGGGCCGGTCAGCTCGGCGTCGGGGATCACGATCGCGGCGCCGGCGCGCTCCATGAAGGCGGCGTTCGCGGCCTGGTGGGAGCGGGTGGCGTACGGGTAGGGCACCAGCACCATCGGCCTGGCGTGGGCGGCGATCTCGAACACCGAGCCACCCGAGCGCGCCACCACCAGGTCGCTGGCGAGCAGCGCTTGCCCGAAGTCGGTGATGTAGCCGCGCAGGTCGTAGTGCGGGCCAGGGGCGTGCAGCTCGGCGAGGTCCCGCTCGCCCGCGGCGTGGAGGACCCGGAAGCGGGCGCCGGCAAACGCCTCGATCGCCGCGCGGTTGATCGAGCGCGCGCCCTGCGAGCCCCCGAACACCAGCACGCAGGTCTCGTTCGCCGAGATTCCGAACCGCTCGCGCGCCGCGTCGCGGTCGGTCGCCGGCGTGGGGCCGGGTCGCCCGGTGACCAGATAGCGCCCACCGTCGCGTCCTTTCACCGGAAACGACAGACACACCCTGCGCGCGAGCGGCGCCAGCAGCCGGTTGGTGAGCCCCAGATGGCTGTCGGCTTCCATCAGTACCAGCGGCATGCGGCGCAGCGCAGCCGCCAGCCCGACCGGACCCGCGACATAGCCCCCCGCCCCGAGCGCGGCCCCCGGGCGCAGCTCCGCGAGCATCGCGCTCGCGCGCCGCACCGCCCAGGCGTCTACCGCCAGCGCGCGCGCGGCCCGCAGCGGGCGCCCACGCGCCAGCGGCGCTACCCGCAGCGTGCGCAGCTCGTAGCCCGCCGCCGGCACCAGCTCGAGCTCGGCCCGCTCACCGCCGATGAACACGATCTCGGCGCCCTCAGCGCGAAGCGCGTCGGCCACCGCCAGCGCCGGCACGACGTGCCCCGCGGTCCCGCCGGCGCCGATCACGATCCGCCGGGCGCTCACGCGGCGGCGCCTCGACCACCCGCAGGCGCCTGGCGCCCGGACGGGCGATGTTGAGCAGCAGGCCGACGGAAGCGAGCATGATGCACAGGTTCGTGGGGGCGTAGGAGATGAACGGCAGCGGCACCCCGGTCAGCGGCGCGAGCCCCAGCACGACGAAGATGTTGAGGATCCCCTGGCACAGGATTAGCGAGGTCAGCCCGGTCGCAAGCAGCTTCGCATACCTGCCCACGGCTCGACGGGCGGTCCGGAGCCCCGCGTAGGCGATCATCCCGTACAGGCACACCAGCCCGACGATCCCCAGCACTCCGAGCTCCTCCCCGAGCACCGCGAGGATGAAGTCGGTCTGGGCCTCGGGTAGGTAGAACACCTTCTCCACCGAACGCCCCAACCCGACTCCGAACAGCCCTCCGGAGCCCAGCGCGATCTGACCCTGCACGGCCTGGAATCCGGCGCTCGACTTCGATGCCCAGGGGTGCAGGAACGAGGTCAGCCGGGCGCGCTCGTAGGGCTGCGCGACGATCAGCACCGCGACCGCGCCGCCGGCCAGCAGCGCCAGCAGCGCCAGATGGCGCAGCGGCACGCCGGCCGCAAGCAGCAATGCGGTCAGCGTGAACGCGATCACGAGCGTCGTCCCGAGGTCCGGCTCGACGACGATCAGCAGGCAGGCCGGGGCGGCGACGATCGCGAGCGGTACCACCGCCTGGCGGAAGCTGCGCAGCCGCTTGGGCCGCTCGCCGAGGTGGCGGGCGCCATACAGCACCAGCGCCAGCTTCATCAGCTCCGAGGGCTGGAATTGGATCGGCCCCGCGGCGAACCACCGCCGGGCGCCGTTGACCTGGACGCCGACGCCAGGGACCAGCACCGCCACCAGCAGCCCGAACGACGCCAGCAGCAGCAGCCTCACCAGCCGGTGGTTGAGCAGCGTCAGCCCCCGGCGCTCGAGCACGTGCATCGCGATCAGGCCGACCGCGGCGAAGATCAGGTAGCGAAGGAACTCACCGGTGCCGGTGCCTCGCCCGCCCAGCACGCCGAGCGGCGAGGAGGCGCTGTAGACCATCACCGCTCCAAACGCCAGCAGGCAGAGCGTCGCGGTCATCAGAATCCGGTGCTCGAGCGGAGGGGCGACGCGGCGCCCCTGGGCTCGCCGCACCGCTCCGGCGCCTTCCATCACCCCCGCTCCACCAGTGCACGGAAGTGCTCCCCGCGGGCCTCGAAGTCCCGGTACTGGTCATAGCTGGCGCACGCCGGCGAGAGCAACACGGTTTCGCCCTCCCGGGCAGCGGCGCGGGCGGCGGCGACGGCGCGCCCCAGCTCGCGGACGTCGCGCACCGGGACCCCAGCGTCGGCGATCGCGTCCGCCAGCTGGGGCGCCGCCTCGCCGATCAGGTAGACCGCTTCGCACCGATCTGCGACCAGTGGCGCCAGCGGCGAGAAGTCCTGCTGCTTGCCACGGCCGCCCGCGATCAGGTGGACGCCGGCACGGTAGGTGCGGAGCGCGACCAGCGTGCTGGCCACGTTCGTGGCCTTGGAGTCGTTGACATACGCCACGCCGTCTCGCACCGCGATCAGCTCGAGCCGGTGGGCTACGCCCTGAAAGCTGCGCAGCCCCGAGACGACTGCCCCGCGGTCGAGCCCGCGCGCCAGGCACACCGCCGCCGCGGCCATCGCGTTCTGGCGGTTGTGATCGCCCGGCAGCGCCAGCTCCTGCACGCCGATCAGCGGCTCCTGGTCCCACCACAGGTACCCTTCACGGTCTTGGAGCTCGGCCTCGTCCCCGACTCCGAACAGCACCCGGCGCGCGCACCCGCCGAGGTCCTCGAGCTCGAGCCCCGCGGGCGCGATCGCCAGATCGTCGTTGCCCTGGTTGGCGAAGATCCGGAGCTTCGCCGCCACGTACCGACCGTAGCTGCCGTGCCGGTCGAGATGATCGGGCGCCAGGTTGAGCAGCACGGCCGCCTCCGGCGCGAACGCTTCGGTGTCCTCGAGCTGGAACGAGGAGGCCTCGCACACGACCGTCACGTCCGGAGCGACCATCCCGACCAGCGACGACGCGGCGATGCCCACGTTGCCGACCACCACGGCCCGCTGGGCGGCCTCCCGATGGATGTGCCCCACCCACTCGGTGGTGGTGGTCTTGCCGTTGGTGCCCGTCACGGCGACGAACTCGTTCGGCAGCAGCCGCCAGGCGAGCTCCAGCTCGCCGAGCACGGGCAGGCCCCGAGCCCGGGCGGCTGCCACCACCGCGGCGTTCTGGGGTACGCCGGGGCTCTTGATGACCGTCCGGGCTTTGCGTGACAGGGCGTCGGCATCGCCTGGCGCATCCAGCAGGACTTCGACGCCTGCCTGCGCAAGCCTGCCGGCGGCCACGGCCAGGGGCGGATCCGCCGGCGTGCCCGCATCGCAGCCGATCACTTCCGCGCCGCGCCCACGCAGCGCGAGCGCCGCGGCCTGTCCGGAGCGGGCCAGGCCGACGACTAGGTAGGGGCCTGGTGGAAGCGGCGGCCGTGGCTTAGCCACGGATGCTCAGCTGATACACCACGAAGCCGATCGCCCCGCAGGCCGCGGCCACGATCCAGAAGCGCAGGATGATCTTTGTCTCAGACCAGGCCTGGAGCTCGAAGTGGTGGTGGATCGGCGCCATCAGGAAGACCCGCTTGCGGAACAGCTGGAACGAGAACACCTGGATCACCACCGACAGCACCTCCATCACGAAGATGCCACCGAGCAGGATCAGCAGCACCTCGGTCTTGGTCATCACCGCGAGCCCCGCGATCGCCCCGCCCAGGCCGAGCGAGCCCGTGTCGCCCATGAAGATGCTGGCCGGGAAGCTGTTGAACCACAGAAAGCCGATGCAGGCCCCCACCAGGCAGGCCGCCAGCAGCGTCAGGTCGTGCTCGCCGGTGCTGATGAATGTGATCCCGATGTACGCGAGCAGCACGATCGCGGCGGAGCCCGCGGCGAGCCCATCGAGGCCGTCCGTGAAGTTGACCGCCGTGGTGGTGCCGGCGACCACGAGGTAGATGAACACCGGGTACAGCGGCCCCAGGTCGATCGTCACGTCGACGAACCGCAGGCGCACGGTGGGCGCCATGCTCGCCTTCTGGGTCGCCACCCACCACAGCCCGAACGAGATCGCCACCGTGACCACCAGCTTGGTCCTGGCCCGCAGCCCCAGCGAGCGGCGCTTGACGATCTTCGTGTAGTCGTCCGCGAACCCGAGCAGCGCGCATGCCAGCGCGGCGCCGAACACCCCGATCGACTGCCAGTCGCGCTTGGAGAGGATCAGGAACGGCACCGCGATCGCGGTGAAGATGATGATCCCCCCCATCGTCGGCGTTCCAGCCTTGGTCTGGTGACCCTCGGGACCCTCCTCGCGGATGTTCTGCCCGAACTCCCGCGCGCGCAGGAACTCGATGAACTTGGGGCTCAGGAACAGGCACATCAGCAGCGAGGCGGTCCCCGCGATCAGGACGGGACCGGAGGCCGACCCGGTGCTCACGAGCCGGCTCCGGCATCCGCCCCGGCCGCTAGCGCTTCGCACACCAGCTCCAGCCCCACGCCCCGTGACGCCTTGACCAGCACCAGATCTCCAGGCGTCAGCAGCTCGCCGACCAGCGCCGCCGCCTCGGAGGCATCGCCGGCGATCTGCAGCTCGCCGTCGAAGCGCTCGCCCATCGCGGCCGCCAGCGGGCCGACCGTGACCAGCAGATCGACCCCAACCCGATCCGCGTAGGCGCCGATCTGGGCGTGGTATTCGCGCTCCGCCGCCCCCAGCTCCAGCATGTCGCCGAGCACCGCCACCCGCCGGCGGTGCCGCTCGTGCTCGGCGGTCGCGGCGAGGTCGTCGAGAGCGGCGCGCATCGACATTGGGTTGGCGTTGTAGCAGTCGTCGATGACCGTTATGTCCCCACCAAGCGCGATCCGCCGCCCCCGCCCCGCCGACAGCTCCAGCTCTACGCGACCCGTCGGCGTCACCCCGACGGCGAGCGCGGCGGCCACCGCCGCCAGCAGGTTGCGCCGCAGGTGCGCCTGCGTGAACGAGACCTCGAGCTCGATCCGCCGTCCCGAGGCGTCGATCGCGACGCGCTCGCCGGCGGCGTGGACGAGCCGCACGTCGCCGGCGTCCCCGAAGCTCACCAGCTCGACGTCGCTGCGGAGGTGGGGCGCGAGCAGCGGCTCGTGGGCGGGGACGACCGCGGTGCCACCGGGCTTCAGCGCCGCGATCAGCTCTGCCTTGGCGGCGGCGATCGCCTCCAGCGTCCCCAGCAGCTCCAGGTGGACCGGCCCGATGCTGACGATCACGCCGACGTCCGGCTCGGCGATCCGTCCCAGCTCGGCGATCTGCCCGCTGCCCCGCATCGCCATCTCGAGCACCATCACCTCGGTTCTGAGCGGTGCCGCCAGGATCTCCAGCGGCAGCCCGATCTCGGTGTTGTAATTGGCCCGCGAGGCGACCGCCCGGCGGTGCGGGCGCAGCAGCGCGAGCAGCAGGTCCTTGGTAGTTGTCTTGCCGGTCGAGCCCGTCACGCCGATCAGCTCCGCGTTCAGCTGCCGACGCCAGGCGGTGGCAAGGCGCTGGAGCGCGGCCAGCGGCTGCGGCGCCGCCAGCAGCACGCCCGGGGGCGCGCACTTCGCGGCCTCGGCGTGCTCGGCGGTCGTGAGGATTCCCCATGCCCCAGCGGCCAGCGCGCTCGCCGCGAACCGCCCGCCGTCGGTGCGCTCGCCCGGCAGGCCCACGAACAAGGCGCCCGGTCCCGCATCGCGCGAGTCGATTGTCACGCGCTCGGGGCCGCCGCCCGTCGGCGGCGGCGACAGCAGGCGAGCGCCGGTCGCGTCGGCGACCTGCTGGGGGGTCCACGCCCTCACGGTTGCTGCGAGCCGTTCACCGAGCTGCTCCGCAGGATCTCGCGGGCCACCGACACGTCGTCGAACGGCACCTTGCGCCCCGCCGCGAACTCCTGCCCCTGCTCGTGTCCTTTGCCGGCGATCACGACCACGTCGCCCGGCGCAGCGACTGCGATCGCCTGCGCGATCGCCGCCCGCCTGTCCACCTGGTGCTCGACCTCGCCCGCGCCGGCGAGGATCTCCTCGATGATCGACTCCGGGTCCTCGGAGCGGGGGTTGTCCGAGGTCACGATCACGCGGTCGGCGAGCCGCGTCGCGATTTCGCCCATCAGCGGACGCTTCCCCCGGTCGCGATCGCCGCCGCAGCCGAACACCACGTGCAGCCTGCTCTCGCCGGCGTCACCGCGGGCGCGCGCCAGCTCCCGGGCGGCGCGGAGCACGTTCTCCAGCGAGTCGGGAGTGTGGGCGTAGTCGACCACGACCGCGAACCGCTGGCCCTCGTCGACCGACTCGAATCGCCCCGGGACCTGACCCGCACGCTCGATCGCGGCGCCCGCGATCCCGAGCGGCACGCCCAGCGCCCGGGCGGCGGCGAGCGCCCCCAGCAGGTTGTAGACGTTGAAGCGTCCCCGCAGCGGCGAGCGCAGCTCCACCCGGCCCTCCGGGCTCTCGACGGCCAGACGCGATCCGTCGAGGTCCGAGCGCACCTCGACGGCGCGATAGTCGGCGCCACGGTCCAGCGCAAAGGTGATCAGGGGCTCCGACATGCCGGCTCGCTCGAGCTCAGCGGCGAGCCTCGCCCCGTGCGGATCGTCGATGTTGATCACGCTGGCCCGCGGGCGGCAATCCGTGAACAGCCGTCGCTTGGCCTGGAAGTAGTCGTCCATCGAGCTGTGGAAGTCGAGGTGGTCGCGGCTGAGATTGGTGAAGACCGCGACCGCGAAATGGATCGCGTCGGCGCGGTGCAGCTCGAGCGCGTGCGAGGAGACCTCCATCGCGCACGCGACGTCGCCGTGTTCGAGCATCTCGCTGAACGTCCGCTGGAGATCGATCGCCTCGGGAGTGGTGCGCAGCACCGCGTGCTCGCGTCCGCCCAGCACGCTCTTGACCGTGCCCAGCAGCCCGGTCTGCCGGCCGTCGGCCTCCAGCAGCGCGCGGATCAGGAACGCGGTGGTGGTCTTGCCGTTGGTTCCAGTCACCCCGATCGTCTGCAGCTGCGCGGTGGGGTCGCCGTAGAACGCCGCCGCGGCGGGAGCCATGGCCCGGCGAACGTCCTCGACCAGGATCTCGGGCACGCCCAGCGCGAGCGATCGCTGTACGACGAGCGCGACGGCACCGCGCGCCACGGCGTCGGGCGCGTACTCGTGCCCGTCGCGGGTGAACCCAGGTACGCAGAAGAACAGCGTCCCCGGCCTCACGGCCCGGTTGTCATAGGCCAGGCCCGTCACCTCGAGCTCGCCTGCGCCGCCGGGCGCGCTGGGAATCACCTGGCCCAGCCGCATGTCCGGAGGGTACTTCGCCAGGTGGTCGGGTCGTCCGACCGGCGGGTACGCTCCGTGCTCGGGCCCCCCTAGCCAGAGCGCCTCGCCAGCCATGATCATCTCTCGCACGCCGCTACGCATGAGCTTCGCCGGGGGAGGCACCGACCTCCCCGCGTTCGCCGAGCAACACGGAGGCGCAGTCGTCTCAACCGCGATCGACAAGTGGATCCGGGTTGTAGTCAGCCATCGCTTCGAGGGCGACGTGCGCGTGGGCTACTCCGAGACCGAGATCGTCAGCGATGCCAACCACGTGCGGCACGAGCTCGTGCGCGAGGCGATGCGCCGCGCGGGGATCCCGCGCGGCGTCGATGTGCTGACGCTCGCCGACGTTCCCTCTCGCGGCACCGGGCTGGGATCCTCGAGCGCCGTGACGGTCGGGCTGCTGAACGCTCTGTATGCGTTTCAGGGGATCGCCAAGCCCGCGATGACGCTCGCCGACGAGGCGTGCCAGATCGAGATCGAGGTACTCGGCAAGCCGATCGGTCGCCAAGACCAGTACGCGTCCGCGGTCGGGGGCTGTAACCTGATCGAGTTCCTTCCGGGGCGTGGTGGAGTGAAGGTCTCCCCGCTTCTGACCCCGCCCGGCACGATCGAGCGCCTGCACGCTCACCTGCTGCTGTTCTACACAGGACAGCCGCGGGGAAGCGACGAGATCCTGCGTGCCCAGGGGGACGCGGTCTCGGCCGGCGACGCGGCTGAGAGAATGATCCAGATGCGAGATCTCGCCTACGAGCTGCGTGATCGCCTGCAGACGGGCGACGTGGAGAGCGTCGGAGAGATCCTCCGGCGCGGCTGGGAGCTGAAGCGATCCGCCGCCGGCGTCGCCGGCAACGACGCGATCGAGTCGGCGATCGCCGCCGCGCACGACGCCGGCGCAGTCGGTGGAAAGCTGCTGGGCGCGGGGGGCGGCGGCTTCCTGCTGCTGTTCGCGCCGCCCGACGCCCAAGTCAGAGTCCGTGACGCGCTCGACGAGCTGCGCGAGATCCCGTTCCGGTTCGCGTTTCAGGGCACCTCGATCCTGTTGCTGGAGCAGGCGTGAAGGACCACCTCCGCGGCTATCTGACGCGGCTACACGCCGCACTCGCAACGATCTCCGCGGAGCAGCTGGCCGAGCTCAGCGACCGGTTGTACCGCTCGTATCAGGACGGCAAGCAGGTGTTCGTGCTCGGCAACGGCGGCTCGGCCTCGACCGCCAGCCACATGGCCGCCGACCTCGCCAAGAACACGATCGGGGCGAACATGCGGCGGTTCCGCATCATGAGCCTGAACGACAACGTGCCGATGATGACCGCGCTCGCCAACGACATGGG
>JAFAZB010000099.1 GCA_019240015.1 Solirubrobacterales bacterium | reverse complement strand
GTCGTAGAACGCGTTTCGCTCGCCCCGGAACAGCGACTGGTGGGTATGCATCCCGGAGCCGTTCTTGCCGAAGATCGGCTTCGGCATGAACGTCGCGTGCAGCCCGTACTTCAGCGCGTATTCCTTGACCGTGATGCGGTAGGTCATGCAGTCGTCGGCCATCTTCAGCGCGTCGGAGTAGCGCATGTCGATCTCGTGCTGGCTCGGGCCCACCTCGTGGTGGGTGTACTCGGTGTGGATCCCCAGCTGCTCCAGCGCCAGCACGGTCTCCCGCCGCAGGTCCGAGCCGGCGTCGAGCGCCGTGAGGTCGAAATAGCCGCCCTCGTCGAGCACCTCGGTCGACTTCGAGTCGCGGAAGTAGAAGTACTCCAGCTCGGGCCCGACGAAGTAGTGGTCAAAGCCCATCTCCTGCGCGCGCGCAAGCGCCCTGCGCAGCACGTAGCGGGGATCGCCCTCGTACGGCGTCCGCTCGGGGGTGACGATGTCGCAGAACATCCGTGCCACGCCCTGCTCGGCCGGTCGCCAGGGCAGCATCGCGAACGTGCTCGGGTCAGGCATCGCGATCATGTCCGACTCCTCGATCGGGTTGAACCCGGTGATCGAGGAGCCGTCGAAGCCCATCCCGCCCTCGAACGCGTCCGAGAGCTCGGTGGCGTTGATCGAGAACGCCTTCAGCTGTCCGAGGATGTCGGTGAACCACAGCCTGATGAAGCGGATCTCTCGCTCGGCCGCGAGCGAGATCACATCCTCGGCGGTCAGTGATCGGGCAGTGGTGGTCATCGGCGTGGGAGCGAGGCCCTCATCGGGCCCGAACGTTACTTGCTCCCCTGGCGGGGCAGCCTGGGTAAGGGATCGCGCGGGCGGCGCCGTATCCTCGGCCCGTGCGGATTCAGCTCGCCACCGCCGCCGTCGTGGTGCTGCTGGTCGGGTGCGGGTCGTCCTCGGCGAGTACCAGCCCGCCCTCGACCTCGAGCTCCACCACGTCCGACGTCCACCCCGGCACCGTCAGCTGTGGACCCGCGGAGGCCCGGACGCTTGCGGCCAGCGGCGTCGCGCGGGTCTACGCCCTGAACGACCGGGTCTACGGGTGCTCGGAGCGCAGTCCCGCCAGGAGCTACCAGCTGGGCGACTCGAGCTTCTGCAATGGCGGCGGGCGCGCGGGACCGGTGGCCGTCGCCGAGCAGCTGGTGGCCTACGGCCTCGAGCGCTGCGGCGTCGATACGGGCACGAGCGTCGTCGCGCTGCGCCGGATGACGGACGGCAGGGTGCTGGGCGAGCTCCCCGCGCTCACCGGCTTGCCCGCGCCCGAGTCCTATGCGCAGGTCACCGCGGTGCTCGCGACGCCCGCCGGCGCGGTGGCCTGGATCGCGCTCGCCAGCTCGATCGTGCGGCACACGCGCATCGTCGAGGTGCACGAGTACGTCCACCAGCGCACCGAGCTGCTCGACTCCGGGCCGGCGATCGGCCCCGGCTCCCTGCGCCTGCGAGGCACTCGCCTGTCCTGGCAGCACGGGAGCACGCAGCGGCACGCCACGTTTGGTTGAGGGCTGGCGCGGGCGCGCGGCTCAGACGGCGGCGGTCTCTTGCCGGCGGCGCAACCAGCGCCGGGCCCAGCGCTGGAGCTCCCCGAGCGCGGGCTCCAGCTCCCGACCCATGCGCGAGAGCTCGTACTCCACCTTCAGCGGTGGCCCCGAGATCACCCTCCGTTGCACGATCCCGCGACCCTCGAGCTCCTTCATCCGCTCCGAGAGCAGCCGGTCGGAGAGCTCGGGTACGGCTTGGGCGATCTCCGAGAAGCGCAGCGGCCCATCCATCAGCACCCGCAAGATCGCGCCGGTCCAGCGCCGGCCCACGAGCTCGACCGCCTCGTGGTACAGCGGGCAGCAGCCTGGGCCGCGTGCCTCGCTGTGCTCGGTGGCGGTCCGCTCGTAAGAGCCCATCGATACAGGGAGCTTACGCCGCTTGCAGGGCGCGCGACGCCTCGCTGGAACCGTCCACCGGTACCTCGCCGGCGACGTTGACCATTGCGGCGAAGGCCTCCAGGGCAACCGCCGCGATTGCCTCGAGAATCTGCTCGTCGTCCCAACCGGCCTCGCGCGCTTCCTCGTGCAGGTGCATGGCGGGGTGGCCTCCCTCCTCGAGCAGGGCATGTAGATACCGCAGCAGAGCTGCTTCCCGCTCGTCGTTGGAGGAGAACTGGCGGGCGAGCGCAACCTCGTCGAGCGCCAGCCCGGCCCCCCGAGCCGTACGCGAGTGGGTCGCGATCCCGGGGTCCGAGTGATAGTGCTCGGCCACCGCCAGCGCGATCCGCTCCAGCGTCGGCAGCGTCAGCTTGCCGTGACGCAGCTCGGAGCGGAACCGCGCGTACGCACGCAGCGCCGCGGGCGAGCCCGCCAGCACGCCCAAGAAGTTCGGGAGCTGACCGCCCGACGCGAGCGCGCCCCTCAGGACCGCCACCGATCCCTCGGGCGCCGTTAGATCATCGTGAATTTGGAATCTGCTCATTGAGTTCTTCATCATTTGCCACCAAAGGGTTCAAAAGCTGCGCAGAGTTGCTCAGGCCTACCCTTCACTTTCAACATCTGCTTACGCTTCATAAGTGTACCTGGGGAGCCTGGCCTGCACAAGAGCTGCACCGACCAGTTCAGTCCCCTTATACGTAGACGCATAAACGCCGGATCACGTTCCCGCCGGAGGCGGATAAGAGGGGGGCGGGGGCGGTCGCGCGGCGGGGGCGGTCGCGCGGCGGGGGCAGTCGCGCGGCGCGGGCAGTCGCACGGCGGGGGCAGTCGCACGGCGGGGGCGGCCGCGCGGCGGGGGCGGTCGCACGGCGGGGGCCTGCGAACTTTGGCGATTTGGTTCGG
>JAFAZB010000330.1 GCA_019240015.1 Solirubrobacterales bacterium | reverse complement strand
ACGTCCCTGCTGAGCAGCCGGTGGGTGCCGATCAGGATGTCCACCTGGCCCGCGGCAAACCGGGCCACGGACGCGCGCTGCTCGGCGGCCGGGCGGAACCGCGACACGTGCTCGATCGTCACCGGGTAATCCTTGAGCCGCTCGGAGAAGGTGCCGTAGTGCTGCTGGGCGAGGATCGTGGTGGGCACCAGCAGCATCACCTGCTTGCCGTCCTGGACCGCCTTGAAAGCCGCCCGGAGCGCGACTTCGGTCTTGCCGTAGCCGACGTCGCCGCAGATCAGCCGGTCCATCGGGCGGGGCGCCTCCATGTCGGACTTGACGAACTCGATCGCATCTCGCTGGTCGGGGGTCTCGGCGAACGGGAACGCGTCCTCGAACTCCCGCTGCCAATCGCTGTCGGGTGCGAACGCGTACCCCTCGCGACGCCGGCGCTCCGCATACAGGTTGAGCAGCTCCCCGGCGAGCTCCTGCGCGGCGCGGCGCGCGCGAGCCTTGAGCGCGTCCCAGCGAGTACCACCCAGCTTGGAGAGCGGCGGATGCGCGCCGCCGGCGCCGACGTAGCGGCTGATCTTCGCCAGCTGGTCGACCGGCACGAATACCCGGTCCGAGCCGGCGTACTCCAGATACAGGTAGTCGCGGGTGACGTTGGCGACTGTCTTCGTCTCAAAGCCCGCGAAGCGGGCGATGCCGTGGTCCTCGTGCACGACGATGTCGCCGCTGCGCAGCTCGGCGAAGCTCCGCAGCACGCCGCGGCGACGCTCCCGGCCCGGGCGCTCGGAGACGGGGCGCCGCCGACGCAGCAGCCGGTGCTCCGGGATCACCGCGAGCTGGAACTGGGGCGCGATGAAGCCCTGCTCGAGCCGGGCCTGGACGAAGCTCAGGTCCGCGGGGCCGGCGCCGTCGGCCGCCTCGATCCACCGCACCCGCAGCCGGCTCAGGTTGTAGGCGAGCCGCTCGCCTTCGCCGCGGCGAGCGAACGCGACCACGGTCCGGTAGCCGGAGCGGACCAGCTTCTCGAGCTCCGGCTCGGCCTCCCTGACCCCCCGGGCGGCGAACTCGGCCGACTGGGCTCGGAACGAGAACGGCTGGTCCTGGTCGATACTCGACAGGCGGATGCGGGCGCGCGAGTCGAGCTGGCCCGCGATCGCCTCCGGCGCGACGTACAGGTGATGGGCGTCCTGGTCGTGGAACGCGGCGGTGACGTCCTGCCAGTGGTCCGACAGCGCCGGCGTCAGCTCCTCCTCGCCCGCGATCAGCAGCGCCGCGGCGTCGGGCGCGAGCTCCAGGAACGGGTGAAAGCTCTCGACCGGCAGCAGCTCGGCGATGTCAGGACGGTCCGCCTCGTCCTCCAGCGCCGCGATCTCGGCCAGCTCGCGGTGCTCCTCGGCGAGCTCGGCCGCCGGCGAGACCTCGACCAGCTCGGCCTCCCCGAGCGAGCGCTGGGTGAACGTCGAGAACCAGCGCAGCGACTCGATCTGATCGCCGAACAAGTCGACCCGGACGGCGCGATCCTCGGTCGCCGGAAACACGTCGAGCAGCCCCCCGCGGATCGCGAACGACCCCCGGTCCTCGACCTGGTCGACCCGTTCATAGCCGGCGGCGACCAGCTCGCGGGCCACCTCGTCGAGGTCGAGCAGCTCCCCGGTGCGCAGCGTGAAGCTGCGCGGACGCATCGCGGGGTCGGGGACCTTCTCCGACAGCGCGACCGCACTGACCACGACCACCGGCTGGGGGCCTTCGCTGCCGAGCAGCGCGTCGAGCGCGGCGATCCGCAGCCCGACCAGGTGCGGGGTGGGCGCCAGGTGCGACTCGTAGGTGACGCCGCGGCTGGGGTAGAAGCGCACCGGGCGCGGCGCCAGCCACGCCCTCAGGCCGGCCGCCAGATCCCGCGCGGAGCGGTCATCGCCCGCGACCACGATCGCGGGGCGATCCGGGTCGCGGTCGACCAGCGCCGCGACCAGATATGGCCGCAGCGACTGGGATACGAACGCGCGGCCTCCCTCGCGCGCCAGCGCAGCGGTCTGCGAATCCTCCTCGGCATAAGCGAGCAGCGGTGCGAGCATCGGTCTTTTAAGTCAGTCTAGGAGGGGGGCGTCCGCACGGCGCGGGAGTGCGGCCCGGCGGGCGTACCCGTGGGGCGGGCGTGAATCGACGCACGCGGGGCGCGCGCGCGGGGCGCGCGCGCGAATCGACGCTATCCGCACACTCGTGCTCCCGTTTTCAGGGGTGGTGCACGCTGGTACGACAAAGTGATGGCTAGCGGAACCACCGCTGAAAACGAATCGGGGTGTGTGCGATTTGGTGCGATCGGGTCGGTCGCGACTCGCCGGCGCGGCCCTGGCGGGCGCGGCCCGCCCAGCGCCCGCACCGGCAGGAGCGGGACCAGTAACTACCGCCCAGCCCGAGGCTCGGGGGCCTCGGTCCCGGGCCGAGCGTCGGCGGCCGGTGAGGCGGGGTCTGACCCCAGCACCACGCGCTCGGCGGCGTCGGCCGCGGCCGAGATCAGCGCCTCGACCTCGGCGGCCGGCTCGCGGAAGCGGCCGAGCACGTAGGCGGCGACGAGATCGGGGTCCGTGGTGGGCGGCCGGCCGACGCCGCCCCTGACGCGCATGAACTCGGCGGACCCCAGCCCCTCCTTGAGCGACTTGAGCCCGTTGTGTCCCGCCAGGCCGCCGCCAAGCCTGACCCGGATCTCGCCGAACGGGAGATCGATCTCGTCGTGCAGCACGAGCAGCCGGTCGAGCTCCACCTTGAGCGCGCCGCGCGCCGGGCCGACCGAGCGCCCGGCCTCGTTCATGTAGGTCTGCGGTAGCAGCACCGCGACCAGGGGACCGCCGGGGCCGGCGCGTCCCTCGCTCAGCAGGCCGCGGTACTTGGCTTTCGGCTTGGGCAGCTGCCAGCGCTCGAGCAGCTCGCGCGCGACCTCGAAGCCGAGGTTGTGGCGAGTGCCCGCGTATTCGGGGTCCGGATTGCCGAGCCCCACCAGCAGCCAGTCGGCGGGCGCGCTACTCGC
>JAFAZB010000465.1 GCA_019240015.1 Solirubrobacterales bacterium | reverse complement strand
GGTGGGTGGGCGCGCACTCGATCAGCCCCTCGTGCCAAGCCAGCGCGGACGGGGTGTTCGGCGTGACGGGCACGATGGTCGTGGATCAGGTGGCGGGCAGGGTCTATGCGGTCGATGTCAACGGCCGCGCCTGGGCGCTGTCGCTCGCCACCGGGAAGCCGCTGAAGGGGTGGCCCGTGCGGGTACATCTCCCCGGCGCGGACTTCGTGTGGGGCGGGCTGGCGTTGTCGAAGGGATGGCTGTACGTACCGATCGCCTCGCTGTGCGACAGGGGTCGCTACTACGGCGGGCTCAAAGCCGTCGACACAGCCACCCCGCACAAGATCCTCCAATGGCAGACGACCGCGCATAGCGGCGCGTACGCCGGCGGGATCTGGGCGTGGGCCGGGGAGGCGATCGACGGCCGAACGGGCGACGTGTTCGTCGCGACCGGCAACGCGATCGGCGGCGCCAGCGAGAGCGCCGGCGATGCAGAGCAGGTCATCCGGCTGAGCGCGGAGCTGAAGCTGAAGGCGCACAACTACCCGCTGACGCCGCCGTTCGCGATCACCGACCGGGACTTTGGCTCGACGCCGGTCCTGTTCAGCGCAAGCGGTTGCCCTTCGCAACTCGTGGCGACCAACAAGGATGGCTATCTGTATCGCTACAACCGCTATGACATTTCATCCGGTCCGCGGCAGAGCCTCCAGGTCGCGGCGAGCACCGCGAGCTCGATCCCGCTGTTGGGCATGCCGGCGTACGACCCCGGGACCCGGCGGATGGTGCTGGTCAGTCCTACCTCGACGCCGGGAACGCTCCACGCCGGGATCCAGTCGTTCGTCCTCGGCCGGCGCTGCAACCTGGTCCCCAGCTGGCAGCGCGGGTTCGATCCGCCGGACGCCGGCAGCTCCCCGACGATCGCCGGCGGCGTGCTGTTCCTCGGTACCGGGCGCAACGGGGTCTTGCGGGCCTATCGCCTCAGCGACGGGCAGGAGCTGTGGTCACAGGGCGTCGGCGCGACCAACTTCGACACGCCGTCGGTGGCCGATGGCACCGTGCTCGACGGAACCTGGGCTGGCCAGGTGTGGGCCTTCAAGCCCTAGTGCCCCGAGTCATGAATGCGTCGAATTCATGACTCGCAACACTAGCCGACGGCGAGCGCGACCACGCCGAGGACCATCAGCGCGGCGCACACGAGCTTGCGCCGGGGATCGGTCTCGCCGAGCACGGTCGCGCCGAGCGCGGTCGCGATCAGGATGCTGGTCTCCCGCGCCGGAGCGACGTAGCTGACGGGAGCCCGGGCCAGTGCGTACAAGACGAGGATGTACGCCAGCGGGCTCAGTAGCCCGACCCCGGCGGCTTCACGCCACGAGGTGGACCAGGCGGTCCTCACGAGCTCCCGTCTCGACAAGGCCCATGGCGTCAGTAGTGCGACGTTGACCAGGTTGGCTCCCCAGTAGTAGGCGATCGGAGACAGGCGGTCCGGCCCCACCGCGTGCTTGTCCCAGAGGGTGTACGCCGCGATCGTCGCTCCGGTGAGGAGTGCGAAGCCGATCGCCTCGCGGTTGCGGTTAGCGGCGCGGCCTCCCCGGGCGAGCGAGAAGACCGCCGCGACGATGATCGACGCGCCCGCGATCGCCAGTGCGCTGGGCCGCTCGCCGAGGAACGCGATCGCGAGCGCGACCGACAGCAGCGGACCGGTTCCCCGCGCGAGCGGATACACCAGCGAGAGCTCGCCAGTCGAGTATCCGCGTTGCAGGAGCACGAAGTAGGCCGCGTGCAACACCCCGCTGCCGCTCATCAGCCCGATCGCCGCCAGGTCGAGCTGGTTGCGAGTGCTCGCGACCGAGACGGCGAACGCGGGCAGGTAGATCAGCGCGCCCGCGCTGGCCGCGAGCCACACGAACACCGACCCTCCCGCGGCCTGCTTCGCGAGCAGGTTCCACGCGGCGTGGGCGAGGGCGGCGAACAGCACGAGCGCGAGGACGACCAGCGACACCTGAGGCTCCTTTCAGCGCTACGACTACCCTTGGCCGGCGACGGTCCCAAGCGAAATGCCGCTGACCCCGCCCGCTGGGGACCTGATCGCCCGCCCGGCGTCTGCCCGACGAGCGATCAGGGTGCCGTTAAGCGGCCGAGCGCAGCCCGTTCAACTGGGCGTCGCGGGCGAGCCGGCTTAGGCCTTCCTGCTCGAGCTCGCGCGCGCTTGCGGTCGTGATCCCGAGCTCGCTGCCGATTTGCCTCAGCGTCCGCGGCACTTCGCCTCCGAGGCCGAAGCGCAGCCGGATCACGTTGCGCTCGCCCTCGGGCAGCTGCTCGACGATCTGCTCCACTTGCTGGATCCGCTCGGCATCCGCCACCTCCTCGGCGGGCTCGGGACGCTCGCTCGCGAGCAGGTCGCCGAGCGCGGTCTCGCCGTCTTCTCCGACCGGTTGGTCGAGGCTGGTGAGACCTCGGCCCAGCTCGCGCAGCTCCGCTACCTCCTCCAAGGAGAGCTCGGCCACGCTGGCGAGCTCCTCGTCGGTCGGCTCGCGGCCCAGCTTGGTGCTGAGCTCGCTATCGAGCTTGCGCACCTTCACCTGGCGCTGCGCCACGTGCACCGGTAGGCGGATCGTACGGCCGTGGTTCTGGAGGCCTCGCTGCATCGCCTGGCGGATCCAAAGCGTCCCGTAGGTCGAGAACTTGAACCCCCGACGCCAATCGAACTTCTCAACGGCGCGAATCAGGCCCAGCATTCCCTCCTGGACGAGGTCCTCCATCGGCAGGCCGTGACCCTGGTAGCGCCGAGCCTGCGAGACAACTAGCCGTAGGTTGGCGTTGATCATCCGTTCCTTGGCGGCCATGTCACCGCGCTCGATCCGCTTCGCGAGCTCGACCTCCTGTGCCGCAGTCAGCAGCGGGTAGGCGCGAGCCCGGCGCAGGAAGAGGTCCAGCGCACTTTCACCACCCGAGCCATGGTGGACCCCGGGTGCTGCCTCCGTCCCGTAGCCCAGCGCGGCCAGCTCGGCTTCGGCGTGGCCCGCCTCGTGCGCGACGCGCCGTCGGCTCTGCCGGGCGTTCGCCGAGCCCGAGGGCTTGCGGGTTCGGGCGCCTCGACGGCGCCCATTTGCAGTTTCGTTCTGGTGAGCGTCCCGGGGCCGTGCTGACCCATGACGCTCGTTGGCTTCAAAGCTGTTCAGATCTACTCCGATCCTGGTCATTTGAAGTAGATTATAGCGCTTAGTACGACAATCGTCGTACTAAGATACCGTTAGGTGACGTGCGCGCTTTGGCCGCTCGAGCCGGCCGAACGTCACGCGCGCCAGCTCCAGCAGCTCCGCCGCGGCGGGCGAGTGGCGACGCTCCTCCCGCCAGGCCAGGGTGATGTCTCTGGTCAGCGCGGGCTCGGTCAGCCGCGCCATCGCGATCTCGGCCCCGGGGCCCACGGCATCTGAACGCGGCAGAATCGCCACCCCGAGACCCCGCCCCACGAGCCGTCGAATCCGCTGGCTCTCGTTTGACTCGAGCGTGATCACCGGATCGAACCCGGCCTGGCGACCGGCCCCGATGAGCAGCTCGCGCAACCGCGCGCCGGTGCGGAAGCTGATGAAGCGCTCGCCGGCGAGCTCGGCCATCCGTAGTCGCCGCCGCGAGCCGAGCGGATGCTCGGTGGGCAGGATCACG
>JAFAZB010000351.1 GCA_019240015.1 Solirubrobacterales bacterium | reverse complement strand
GCTGGAACGGCGGGAGGAGGTCGTTGCGCTGGCCCACTCGGATGCTGCAGCGGCGGCGCTCCGGGCCCGTGGGGCACAGGTCGTGCGCGGCGAGGGCTACGACGAGGAGGTGCTGCGCGGGGGGATGGAGGGCTGCCAGCTCGCGTTCAATCTCGCCGGGATCAACAAGCTGTGCGTCGAGGACGCGCACGCGATGGAGCGGATCAACGTCCAAGGACCGGGGGCGCTCGTCCGCGCGGCGGCTGCGGCCGGCGTTCGGCGAGTCGTCCACACGTCCTCGGCGGCAACGATCGGGGAGCCGCGGGGAACCGTGGGACGCGAGGACACGCCGCACCGCGGCTGGTATCTGTCGACCTACGAGCGCACCAAGACCGAGGGCGAGCGGGAGGCGTTGGCCACCGCCCAAGCGCTCGGGCAGGAGGTCGTGTGCGTGAACCCATCCTCGGTCCAGGGGCCCGGTCGCGCGGGCGGCACCGCCCGCTTCCTGCTGGCGTTCCTCGACGACCGGTTGAAGGTGTTCGTCAACACCAACGTCAGCATGGTCGACATCGCCGATTGCGTCGAAGGCCATCTGCTGGCGGCCGACCGAGGAGTCCCGGGAGCGCGCTACCTGCTCAGCGGGATGACGCTCACGATCGGCGAGGCGCTGGCGATCGCCTCCGAGGTGGCGGGCGTGCAGCGCAGCCCGCGTCTGCTCCCACGTCCGGTCGCGACTGTCGCCGGAGCCGTGGTCGAGCTGGGATTCCGGATCGCGCGACGGCGGCCTCCCGTGTGCCGCGAGATGGTCCGCACGCTTCTACATGGGCACCGCTACGACGGATCGCGTGCGCAGCGCGAGCTCGGGCTGCGCTACACCGAGCCCCGCGAGACGGTCCGGCGAACGGTGCAGTGGGCCCGCGCGGAGGGGCTGTTGCGAAACGTCTAGGCGACCCGGCCCTGGCGATCGCGAGGCGGCTGCGCCGCGACGCTGGCGGGGTGATCGCCGAGCGCGGCCCGCAGTACACGCTCGGTGTGCTCCCAGGCGGCTCGGCCGGCCGCCTCCAGCACGGCGCCGCGGCGCTCCAGCCGGCTGATCACTGGCGTCGAGGCTGGCAGCCGCAGGCCGTACACGAACGGCCCATCCGCCGGCGGCGACTGCGTCGCAGCTGCGATCTCCGCGACGGCGCGCTCGTACTGCACCGGTCGGGCGCGGTACAGCTCGAGTAGGGCCGGATTCAGCGCGCGCAGCCGGCGGGCGATGATCCGGTCGGCGAGCGGCGAGGCGGGCTCCACCGACACCCCGCAGGGTCGCGTCTGGGCGACCAGCACGTGGGTGGCCCCGAGCGCCATTGCGCTCCGGTGCGGAATCGATTCCGCCAGCCCCCCGTCCAGGAACCGCCGTCCCCGAAACGGCACCGGCTCCCCTCCGACCCAGGGCATACGACTCGAGGCGAGCAGCGCCCCGCGTAGCTCCGGCAGCGAGCGCAGGTCCGAGAGCACCACAGGCGCGGCCCGGTCGACGTCGGTCGCGACGCAGTGCAACGGGATTCGGCTGTTGACTGCGCGATCGTGACGGCCGGCGTCGAGACCCGCGCCGGCGTGATCGAGCGTAAACGCGACGTCGACCGCGGCGCGGCCGATCAGCAGCCGGTAGGGATTGATGAACCGTCTGCTCGCGAACGCCGAGTGGTAGGCGGCGCAGCACGCCTGGGCGACGCTCGCGATCATCGCCGCCCCGTTCAGCGCGCCCGCCGAGGTGCCGACCACGTAGTCGAAGCAGGCCGTCAGCCCCAGCCGCTCGAGCGCCGCTGCCATCCCGGCCGAGATCACGCCGCGCATCCCGCCGCCCTCGAGCACGAGCGCCAAGCGATATCCGTCGGTCCGGCGGCCCGGCTCGCTGGCCGCCGCGGCCCGCCGCGCAAGCAGCTCGATCACGGGGTGGGTGGCACGCGAGGGGTTGGCAGACACAGGCTCAAAATAGCGGCGCCGGCGAGGGGCGTGCCTTGATCCCCCCGCCTCGCCCCAGGCGGCGCGAGCCGCTTGCTCGTTTGCTGTAATCCGTTAGCATGCAAGCGGTGTACCAGGCGGCAGGGTGGTGATGACCGATTTCGGGTAGATCGTTGCGGGCCATGGACAAGAATGGATCAGCGCTGCTCGACAGCTGGCTAGGGGGCTGGTCGGCCGCGGTCGCTGGCATGGCCCAGTCGTTCACGCACCTCA
>JAFAZB010000198.1 GCA_019240015.1 Solirubrobacterales bacterium | reverse complement strand
GGCGATCGGCGAGCAACCCCCGCCAGGCCGCGAACGCCGAGCGCGCCTTGTATGGCGAGCGGTGGCGGTCCGGCGGCCCCAGCGGCAGCACTTGCCACCACGACTGGCCCGCATCGGCGAGCCAGTCCACGAATCGGTAGGCCCCGGCCCCGAGCCGACCCTCGGGCAGCGAGGTGATGTGCGCGAGCACGCCGCTCGAGCGCGGGAGCAGGGTCACAGCGGCCGGTTCTCCTGGCCGATACGCGCAGATGCGATCACTCGCGGCTGTTTACCGGATGCGCGGACACGGATACTTTCCGGGACAGTGCCCGACCGCAACCCCCAGAGCACCGTGGCCGTCGCCGCGCGTCGTGCGCGCCCTGCCCCCGAGCAGGCGCCGCGGCGGATCCTGATCCAATATCCCTCGCCGCTGGTCGATGGGGGTCGGTATCCGGCCAAGCGCTGCGTCGGGGACCGGGTGAGGATCTCGGCAGACGTGTTCAGGGACGGCCACGAACTGCTGCGCGCGGTGGTCCGCTACCGGGGTCCGGGCGACCGGCGCTGGCGAGAGGCGGAGCTGCGGCGGATCGACGCGCACCTCGGCGGCGTGCGCTGGGCGATCGAGATCGGGCTCGACCGCTGCGGCGGCTGGCAGTACACGATCGAGGCCTGGACCGACGTGTTCGGGACCTGGCGCGACGAGCTCGAGCGCAAGGTCGCGGCGAGCCAGCAGGACCTGGCCGGCGAGCTCTCGGAGGGGATCGTGCTGCTGCGCGCGGCCGCGCAGCGTGCCCGATCGAACCGCGCCAGGACGCTGATCGAGGGCGCGGTGCAGGCGCTTGGAGACCGCTCCGCGCCGCAGGAGTCCAAGCACGACGTGGCCCTGGCCGAGGAGCTGTTCGCGGCGGTGGAGCGCGACCAGGAGCGCCACGGCAAGGTCTCGCTCGAGCAGCCCGTGACGATCGAGGTCGACGGGGAGCGGGCCCGGTTCGGGGCCTGGTATGAGCTGTTCCCGAGATCGTGGGGAGGGCTCGCGGGGGTGCGCAAGCAGCTCCCCCGTCTGGCCGAGCTGGGCTTCGACGTGCTCTACCTGCCGCCGATCCACCCGATCGGGCTGACCAACCGCAAGGGCCGCGACAACGCGCTCACCGCGGGCCCAAAGGATCCCGGCTCGCCGTGGGCGATCGGCGACCGCGACGGCGGCCACGAGGCGGTGCACAGGGGGCTGGGGACGATCGACGATCTGCGCGCGCTGACAGCGGCTGCGCGCGAGCACGGGATCGACGTCGCGCTCGACTTCGCGATCCAGTGCTCGGCCGACCATCCCTGGCTGCGCGAGCATCCCGAGTGGTTCCACCATCGCCCCGACGGGACGTTGAAGTACGCCGAGAACCCGCCCAAGCGCTACCAGGACATCTACAACGTCAACTGGGAGTCGGAGGACTGGCGCGGGCTGTGGGACGCGCTGCTGCGGGTGATGCTGCAGTGGGTCGATTGCGGCGTGAAGGTGTTCCGGGTCGACAACCCGCACACCAAGCCGTTTGCCTTCTGGAGCTGGCTGATCGGAGAAGTGCACGCACACGATCGGGACGTGATCTTCCTCGCCGAGGCGTTCACGCGCCGGGCGGTGATGCGCCACCTGGCCAAGCTCGGCTTCAGCCAGTCCTACACGTACTTCACCTGGAAGAACGCGCGCTGGGAGCTGACCGAGTACGTCTCGGAGCTCGCCTACTCCGGCGAGCAGGAGTACTTCCGGCCGAACTTCTTCGCCAACACGCCCGACATCCTGCACGCCTATCTCCAGCAGGGCGGCCCCGCGGCGTTCGAGGCGAGGCTGGTCCTGGCGGCGACGCTCAGCCCCAGCTACGGGATCTACTCGGGCTATGAGAGCTTCGAGAACGTGGCGGTCCGCGAGGGCTCGGAGGAGTACCTGCACTCGGAGAAGTACGAGCTGCGCTCACGCGCGCTGGACGGGCCGCTGCTGCCGCTGATCCAGCGGCTGAACTTCGCGCGGCGCGAGAACCGCGCGCTGCACGAGCTCTCCAACATCACCTTCCTCGACACCGCCAACGACGGCCTGGTCGCATACGCCAAGCAGTCGCAGGGAAATACGGTGATAGTGGTCGTCAGCATCGATCCCCACTTGGCGCAGGAGGGTGTCGCGGTGGTACCCGCGAACCTGGGGCTGCCGCCCAGCTTCGGCGCCCACGACCTGCTCTCCGACGAGCGCTATCAGTGGCGTATCGGACCCAACTACGTGCGCTTGGCACCCGGTGTCCGCCAGGCACACGTGCTGCGGGTAGAGCACTAGTGGCGGTCGGCCCGCCAACGCTCACCCACCTGCTCGCGCACGAGCGGGCGGTGCCCCATGGCCACGGCGAGCAGGACACCGCCGCCCATGCGCAGGCGCAGACGCGGCAGTGGTTCGAGGCCGAGCCGCTGTGGTTCAAGCGGGCCGTGTTCTATGAGATCCACATCCGTGGCTTCTTCGACGCCAACGGCGACGGCTCGGGCGACTTCCGCGGTCTGACCGAGAAGCTCGACTACCTGCAATGGCTGGGGATCGACTGCATCTGGCTGCTGCCGTTCTACTCCTCGCCGCTGCGCGACGGGGGCTACGACATCTCGGACTTCACCAACGTGCACCCCGACTACGGGACGGTCGACGACGTCCAGCAGCTGATCGACGCGGCGCACGCGCGCCGGATCAGGGTGATCGCGGACCTGGTGATGAACCACACCTCGAGCGACCACCCCTGGTTTCAGGAATCGCGCTCCAGCCCCCAGAGCCCGAAGCGCGACTGGTATGTGTGGTCCGAGAGCGACGAGCGCTACCGGGACGCGAGGATCATCTTCCTCGACACCGAGTCTTCCAACTGGACCTGGGATCCGGTCGCGGGCGCGTACTACTGGCACCGCTTCTTCTCCCACCAGCCCGACCTCAACTACGACAACCCCGAGGTGCAGGAGGCGATGCTCGACGTGCTGCGCTTCTGGCTCGACCTCGGGCTGGACGGGTTCAGGCTCGACGCGGTCCCCTACCTCTATGAGCGCGAGGGCACCAACTGCGAGAACCTGACCGAGACCCACGCCTACCTGAAGCGGGTCCGCAAGGAGGTCGAGGAGCGCTACCCCGACCGCGTGCTGCTGGCGGAGGCCAACCAGTGGCCCGCCGACGTGGTCCAGTACTTCGGCGACGGCGACGAGTGCCAGATGGCGTTCCACTTCCCGGTGATGCCGCGCATGTTCATGGCGGTCAGGCGAGAGGAGGCGGTGCCGATCTACGAGATCCTCGAGCGGACGCCCCGGATCCCCGACAGCTGCCAGTGGGGCCTGTTCCTGCGCAACCACGACGAGCTGACGCTGGAGATGGTCACCGACGAGGAACGCGACTACATGTACGCGGAGTACGCGAAGGATCCGCGGATGAAGCTGAATCTGGGCATCCGCCGGCGGCTCGCGACGCTGCTCGACAACGGGCGCGACGAGATCCAGTTGATGACCGCGATCCTGTTCTCGCTCCCTGGCTCCCCGGTGCTCTACTACGGCGACGAGATCGCGATGGGCGACAACGTGTTCCTGGGCGACCGCGACGGGGTCCGCACGCCGATGCAGTGGACCGGCGATCGCAACGGGGGCTTCTCGCGCGCCGACTTCGCGCAGCTGTACGCGCCGCCGCTGATGGATCCGGTGTTCGGGTATCAGGCGGTCAACGTCGAGGCGCAGCTGCGAACCGCCACCTCGCTGCTGCGCTGGATGCACCGGTTCATCTCGCTGCGCAAGGAGCACCCCGTGTTCGGTTTCGGCACCTACGAGCCGATCCAGCCGTCCAACCCCCGGATCTTCGCCCACCTGCGGCGCTTCGAGGACGATCTGGTCCTGTGCGTGCACAACGTGGCGCGCTCCGCGCAGGCCGTGGAGCTCGATCTGAGCGCCCAGGAAGGACGCTATCCGGTGGAGCTGTTCGGGCGCTCCCGGTTTCCGCGGATCGGGGAGCTCCCCTACCTGCTGACGCTCGCACCGCGCGGCTTCTACTGGTTCCAGCTGGTAGAAGGGGAGACGCGCGATGAGTGATCCCGTCCAGATCCCCGACGCCGAGCTGCCGCAGTTCCTGGAGGTCGACGACCTGCGCGAGTGGGTCCAGCAGCAACGCTGGTACGCGTCCAAGTCGCGCGGGGTCTCGGCGCTGGAGGTGGTCGAGAACGTGACCCTGCGCGAGGAGCCGCGGCTGCTGCTGGCGCTCGTGCAGACCCGGTTTGCGACCGGCACCCACGAGCTCTACCAGCTGCCGCTGGGCGTGCGGCGCGCGGCGCAAGCCGGCGGTCGGACGCGCGACGCCGGCGGGCCGGCCCCGATCGCCGGCAACGAGGAGTGGGCGGTGTACGACGCGCTCGCCGAGCCGCTGTACGCGCTGCCGCTGTTGCAGCGGATCGAGACGCGGGAGGAGATCGACACGCCCGATGGCCGGTTCAGCTTTCACCTCGCGAACGGGCTCGGGCCGGTCTCCGAGCCCGTCGCGGTCCGCTTGATGGGCGTCGAGCAGTCGAACTCATCGATCGTGATCGACGACCGGCTGGTGCTGAAGGTGTTCCGCAAGCTCGAGCCGGGGATCAATCCCGAGCTCGAGCTGCTGCGGTTCCTGACCGCGTGCGGGTTTCAGAACATCGCGCCGCTGCACGGCTGGTATGAGTACGAGGGCCAGGCGCTGGCCGCGACGCTCGGAGTTGCGCAGCAGTTCTTCCCCGACGCGCTCGGTGGGTGGGAGCTCGCGCTGGAGGAGATCGCCGCTCGGCCGCAGGACTTCCTGGAGCGATTGGGAAGCCTCGGCGCGGTCACCGCGCGGATGCACACCGCGCTCGCCAGCGATGCCAGCGACCCGGCGTTCTCGCCCGAGGAGCCGAGCCAGGAGGCCCTCTCGCTGCTGACCGCGACGATCGACGAGGACATCGAGCGGGTGTTCGTACGGCTCCCCGAGGACAGCAGGGTGGCGCCGATCGCCGGTCGCGGCGAGGACGTGCGCGAGCGACTCGCGGCTCGCTCCCAGATCGGCGTCGGCGGCAGGGTGATCCGCACGCACGGCGATTACCACCTGGGCCAGACCCTTTACACGCCGCGCGGCTGGGTGATCATCGACTTCGAGGGCGAGCCCGCGCGGCCCCTGCCGGAACGCCGTCAGAAGCGCTCCCCGCTGCGCGACGTCGCCAGCATGCTGCGCTCGTTCGCCTACGCCGCCTCGGCGGTCGAGCTGATGCATGGTGCCGACGCTCCCAGCGAGTTCGAGCTCAACGCCAGGGAGCGCTTCCTGGAGCAGTACTTCTCGCACATCGATCCGACGCTGCTGCCCGCGGGCGAGGCGGCGGTCTCCAACCTGCTGTCGATCTTCGAGCTCGAGAAGGCGATCTACGAGCTCCAGTACGAGCTCAACAACCGCCCGGACTGGGTCTCGATTCCGGTGGCCGGCATCACCAGGCTGTTGGAGGCGGCGTGAGCAAGCGACCGCCGGCATCTGACCGCAAGGCCGGCGCGGCCAAGGCCGGCGCGGGCAAGGCGAAGGCAAAGCCGAGCGTCGGGGCGCCCGAGCTCGAGGCGCTGGTCCGGCGCGAGCACTCGAACCCGCACTCGCTGCTGGGCGCCCACGCCGTCGACGGCAAGGGCGTGATGGTGCGCGCGCTTCGCCCCGCGGCCAGTCATGTGAGCGCACAACTGAATGGCAAGCGTCCGGTGGAGCTGGCGCAGATCCATCCCGGCGGCGTGTTCGAGGGCGTGATCGCAGGGGCGAAGCTGCCGCTTCGCTACCGGCTCCAGGTCGACTACGACTCCGGCGGGACGTTCACGATCGACGACCCGTACGCGTTTGCGCCGACGATCGGCGAGCTCGACCTGCACCTGATCGGCGAAGGCCGGCACGAGGACTCCTACGAGAAGCTCGGCGCCCACGTCCGCGAGCACGAGGGCGTGCAGGGCACCGCGTTCGCGGTCTGGGCACCAGCCGCCCGGGCCGTCAGCGTGGTCGGCGACTTCAACTCCTGGGACGGCCGTCTGCACGCGATGCGCTCGCTCGGGTCAGGCGGAGTGTGGGAGCTGTTCCTTCCCGGGGTGGGGCCCGGCGCGTGTTACAAGTACGAGATCCTGACCCCGGAAGGCGAGCTGCGGCTGAAGGCTGATCCCTACGCGCAGCAGACCGAGCAGCCGCCAAAGACGGCCTCGGTGGTGTTCCAGTCGACGCGACGCTGGAGCAAGGCTGACCGCGGCTGGCTGACCCAGCGCGCCGAGCAGCTCCCGCTCCAGCGCCCGATCTCGATCTACGAGGTGCACCTCGGCTCCTGGCGGCTGAACACGCTCGAGGACGACCGCTCGCTGACCTACTCGGAGCTGGCCGACGAGCTGTCCGCGTACGTCGCCGACATGGGCTTCACGCACGTCGAGCTGTTGCCGGTGATGGCGCATCCGTTCAGCGGCTCGTGGGGCTATCAGGTGACCGGCTACTACGCGCCCACGCCGCGCTACGGCTCGCCCGACGAGTTCCGCGCGTTCGTCGACCGGATGCACGAGCACGGGATCGGGGTGATCCTCGACTGGGTGCCGGCGCACTTCCCCCGCGACGACTTCGCGCTGGCGCGGTTCGACGGCACCGCGCTGTACGAGCACGAGGACCCGCGCCGTGGGGCGCATCCCGACTGGGG
>JAFAZB010000192.1 GCA_019240015.1 Solirubrobacterales bacterium | reverse complement strand
GCACAGCGAGACCGAGTCGATCAACTGATCCGGGATCGCCGCGCCGGCCTGCTCCTTGTGGCCGGCGAGGTACAGGTCCTGGACTTCCCGGGCCGCGTCCTCGAAGCCATAGCGCTGCACCAGCTTGTTGTAAAAGTTCTGCTGGCGCGATCCCATTCCCCCGATATAGAGGGCCAGCAGCGGCCGCATCAGGTCCCTGGCGCGGGCTCGATCCTCGGAGATGTACGAGTTCACGGTCGGGGCGATGTCGAATCGCTCGAGCGAACGAGCAGACCGTGCGGCGCCCTCTTCCAGCAGCGCCCGGAACTCCGACACGTGCTCGGGGGAAAAGAAGGTGGGGATCCACCCGTCGGCGATCTCGCCCGCCAGCGCGGTGTTCTTGGGCCCGATGGCCGCGAGGTAGATCGGGATCTGCGCTTGAACGGGCGCGATCGTCAGCTTCAGCGGCTTCCCCGGGCCGTCCGGAAGCGGCAGCTCGAGCGTCTCCCCGCGGTACTCGACGCGTTCGCGCGACAATGCCTTGCGGACCACCGCGACGTAGTCTCGGGTTCGCTCGAGCTGGCGCCCGAATCGCTGACCATGCCAGCCTTCGGCCACCTGGGGCCCGGAGGAGCCGATCCCCAGCACCATGCGTCCGCCCGACAGCTCGTCGATCGTCGCGGCGGTCATCGCGGTCATCGCAGCGCTGCGGCCCGGCATCTGGAAGATCGCGGAGCCCAGCTTGACCTTCGTGGTCCCGGCCGCCAGCCAGGCGAGCACGCTGGCGGCGTCGGAGCCATACGCTTCTGCCGCCCACACCGAGTCAAAGCCCAGCCGCTCGGCCTCCTGAACCACCTGGAGCTGATCCGACGGCCCCATTCCCAGCCCCCAATACCCGACGTGGAGTCCGAGCTTCATCCGCTTCCTCTCGCTCGTCCGCGGAGCGCTACAGCGCGGCGCCCGGTCGCTGGAACATGATCTCGGGGATCACGCAGGCGGGCGAGACGCGCAGCAGCGCCCGGGCCGCCTCGGCGATGTCCTGCGGCCTGATCATCTCCTCGCCGGGCACGTTCTCCTTGGCGAACTCGGTCATCGGCGTGTCGACGAACGCCGGACACAGAGCGCACGACTTGATCCCCTCGCCGCCCAGCTCCTTGTTCATCGCCTCGGTGAAGCCGACCACCCCGTGCTTGCTCGCCGAGTACACCGACAGCCACGCTTCCCCGCGCTTGCCGGAGATCGACGACATGTTGATCACCAGCGCGTTGCGATGCTCGGCTCCCGCGGCCCGCAGCAGGTCGGCACACTCCCGGTAGAAGAGGATGATCGAGCGCAGGTTGACGTCCAGCTGCAGATCCAGGTGCTTGGTCTGGATCTCCCCGACTGGGGCGCCGATTCCGACGCCGGCGTTGTTGACCAACACGTCGAGGCGTTTGAACCGCTCCTGGTGGGCCTGCACCACCCGGCGCACCGTCTCCTCGTCGGCCATGTTCCCGGCCACGTGCTGGACCTCGGCGCCCTCGGACGACAGCTCCGCAGCGGCGCTCTCGAGCTTCTCCGGACGACGCGCGGCGAGCGTGATCGCGTGCCCCTCCTCCACGAGCATGCGGGCGATCGCCAGCCCGATTCCGCTCGATCCGCCGGTCACGATTGCCGCTCGCTCTGCCATCACGCTCCTCAGCCCGCGCTCGTTGTGTGCGCCGGTATCCAATCAGGCACGGGGTCGCTTCGCTGCGGCGAGGCAGCGCCGGGGTAAATCGTGAGCCGACGCTCGACCGTCAGGCTGCGAGCTGGGCGCCGGGCGATCGAGGTCTCGCGTCCCGACAAGCTGCTGTTTCCCGACGGAATCACCAAGGCTGATCTGGCGCTCTACTACGCCGACGTGGCGCCAGCGATGCTGCCGTATCTCGCCGGCCGGCCGCTGAACCTCGAGCGCTACCCGGATGGGATCGAGGGGCAACGGATCATCCAGCAGCGCGCCAGCGGTCACTTCCCGTCCTGGATCGCACGGGCTGCGACCCCGATGCGGGACGGCTCGGCGGTCGAGCACGTCCTCGCCAATCACCCCGCCACGCTCGTGTATCTCGCCAACCAGGGCTGCATCACCCTCCACGGCTGGCTCAGCCGGGCCGATCGCCTCGACCGCCCGGACCGTCTGATCATCGACCTGGATCCGAGCGACGACGACGCGGCCGCCACCCGACGGGCCGCGCTCGAGCTCGACGCGACGCTGCGGGAGCTCGGTCTGCAGCCCTACGCGATGGCGACGGGCTCACGTGGCTATCACCTCGTGGTGCCGCTCCAGCGACGGGCCGGGTTCGAGCAGGTGAGGAGCTTCACCCGCGAGCTGGCCGCGCTCGCGGCGAACCGCAACCCTCGGCTGCTGACGATCGAGCAGCGGAAGGCCAAGCGCGGCGGGCGGGTGCTGATCGACGTGATGAGAAATGCCTACGGGCACACCGCGGTGGTTCCGTACGCGGTCCGACCGCGGCCCGGCGCCCCGGTGGCGACGCCGCTGCACGAAGGCGAGCTGGCCGAGCGCAGCACCCGGCCCGATCGCTTCACGCTGAAGACGGTGCGCAGGCGCCTGGAGCGCGAGGGGGATCCTTGGCGCGGGGCTGCCTGGAAACCCCAGACGCTCACCCGAGCGCGGCGCCTGCTGCGCCAGGCCTCCGAGGAGTAGCGGCCGTGGCTGAGGAGCGCCGCACGGCGCCGATCGAGCTGCTGTGGGATCTGGTGTTCGTATTTGCGGTGACCCAGGTCACGACGCTGCTGTCACGCGATCCGACCTGGACCAGGTTCGGGCAGGCGATGCTGGTGCTGGCGCTGGTGTGGTGGGCCTGGTCGGCATTCGTGTGGGCCGCCAACGCGCAGGACTCGAGCGCCGCGGCGCTGCGCGTCTATCTGCTGCTCGCGAGCTTGTTCATCTTCGTCTCGGGACTGGCCTTGCCGCAGGCGTTCCACGGGGAGGCGGTGTTGTTCGCGGCCACCTACGCGGTGGTCAGACTGCTGCACCTGGCGTTGTATGCCGACGCGTCGCGGAAGGGGAACGCCTCCTGGGCGGCGATCGGCGGATTCGCGGTCACGGTGCTGACCGGGATGGCGCTGCTGCTGGCCGGCTCGTTCACCGGCGGCTGGCTGCGCGGCGCGCTGTGGACGCTCGCAGTCGCGATCGATTATGCGGGGCCCGCGTGGCTCACCCGCCAGCGCCTTCGAGGGCTACAGCAGGTCGCGGTCGCCCATTTCGCCGAGCGCTACAGCCTGTTCGTGATCATCTGCCTGGGTGAGTCGATCGTGGCGATCGGCGTCGGCGCCACCAGGCGGCCGTTGACCGTCGCGCTGGTCGCGGCGGTCTCGCTCGGCTTGCTGATGACGGCCGGGATGTGGTGGACCTACTTCGACCACTTCGCCGCTACCGCGGAGGAGCGACTGCGAGGCCACCAAGATCCCGTACTCGCGGCGGCCGACGCGTACAGCTATCTGCACCTGGTGATAGTCGCCGGGATCATCGTGTTCGCGGTCGGCGTCAAGCTGCTGGTGCAGGGTTCGGTCGACGCGCCGCTGGCGGCTCCGGCGCGCCTGGCGATGTGCGGTGGCGTGGCCCTCTACCTGCTCGGCCACGCCGGATTTCGGCTGCGCATCGCCGGCGAGCTCGGCTACGGGAAGGTTGCGCTCGCGGCCGGCCTGCTGGCGCTGTACGCGCTCGGCGCCGGCCTGTCGGCGTGGTCGCTGGCGGCGGTGGTCTCCGCTCTGCTCGGGGCGCTGTGCGTCGGGGAAAGCTGGCAGCGACGGCCTCGCGAGGACGGCTCCGTCACGCCCTAGGCGGCGCTGCGATCGCCTCGAGCTCGTCATCGCGGAGCTCGAGCTGCTCCGCCCCCAGGTTCTCCTCGAAATGCTCGATCGAGCTGGTACCCGGGATCGGGAGGATCACCGGAGATCTGGCCAGCAGCCAGGCAAGCGCGATCTGGGCCGTCGTCGCGCCGTGCTCACGCGCCACCACATCGAGCTGGCCGCCGGGCGCGGCCAACCTGCCGGTCGCCAGCGGAAACCAAGGTAGGAAACCCAACCCGTCACGCTCGCACGCGTCGAGCACCTCCTCCGAGGCGCGCTCGGCGAGGTTGTATCTGTTCTGGACCGAGACGATCTCGGTGATCGCGCGTGCCCTCGACAGCTGCTCCACGTTCACGTTGCAGAGCGCCGCATGCCGGATCTTGCCCTCCTCGCGGAGCTCCGCCAGGGCCCCCACCGAGTCCTCGATCGGGACCTTGGGGTCGACCGTGTGGAGTTGATAGAGGTCGATACGGTCGAGCCTCAGCCGCTGCAGCGACTGCTCGCAGCAGCGCTTCAGCCGCTCGGGGCGGCAGTCCCGCTCCCAGCTGCCCGGGCCCGGCCGGGTCAGCCCACCCTTGGTGGCGATCACCAGGTCATCCGGATACGGCCGCAGGGCCTCGGCGATCAGGGTCTCGGACACCTCCGGCCCGTAGGAGTCGGCGGTATCGATCAGGTTGATGCCAGCCTGCACCACCCGCTGTAGCAGCCGTCGCGCCGAGGTGGGATCCGGTGGCTCCCCCCAGACGCCCGAGCCCGTGATCCGCATCGCCCCGAACCCGAGGCGGCGCACCTCCAGATCGCCCCCGAGCTTGAACGTGCCTGACGCGCTCACCGGGCCAGGCTGGATGCGGCGCGCTGGGAGCGCCGAGCCCACGACCGGTGGCCGCTTCGCTCGACGCTCTCCAGGCGCTGCATGCTTTGTCCCGTCCTGACTAGCCGATCGAGAACGCGTAGATCGTCGTCGAATTGAACGACTGACCGGGGTTCAGCACGGTCGACGGGAAGTTCGGCTGGTTGGGCGAGTTCGGATAGTGCTGGGTCTCCAGCGTGAACCCGTCCGTCTGCCGATATGTCCTGCCGCTCGTTCCGACCAGCTCGCCCGCCAGGAAGTTGCCGGAGTAGAACTGCACGCCCGGCTCGGTGGTGAGCGTCGTCAGCTCACGGCCGCTGGCGGGATCGAGCGCTCTCGCTGCGAGCACGAGCCCGGGTCCACTGCGGTTGATCACCCAGTTGTGATCGAACCCGTGGGCCAACACCAGCTGATTGAAGCCGCTGTTGATGTCCCGGCCGATGGGCTTCATCGTCCGGAAGTCGAGCGGTGTTCCGGCCACGGGCGCCACCACGCCGGTCGGGATCAGGTTGGCGTTGATGGGGGTGTAGTGGCTGGCGTTGATCATCAGCTTCTGCGCCCGCACGCTGCCCGAGCCCTCACCCGCCAGGTTGAAGTAGGTGTGGTTGGTGAGGTTGATCACGGTCGGCGCGCTGGTTACCGCGTGGTACTGGATGTGCAGGCGATTGCTCGTATCCAGCGTGTAGGTGACGCTCGCCACCACGGTCCCGGGGAAGCCGTTCTCGCCGTCTGGACTGGTGTAGGTCAGCTTCAGCGATGCGCTCCCCGGCTTGACGCTCGGGGTCGCGGTCCACACCTTCGTGTTCCAAGCGTTCGGCCCACCGTGCAGCGTATTGGTGCCGTTGTTCTGCGGCAGCGTGTAGGTGTGGCCGTTGAGCGTGAAGCTTCCGTTCGCGATCCGGTTTGCGTAGCGCCCGATCGTGGCGCCGAAGTAGGTGGTTCCGGAGCCTCCGGAGGGCTGCGGGTACACGTCGTTCTTCACGTAGCCGGCCAGGTTGCGGAAGCCCAGGGCGACATTCGCCATGCGCCCGAACCGGTCGGGGACGTAGATCGCCTGAACGATCCCGCCGTAATTGGTGATGTTGACCCGCATGTGGCCGTTGGAGAGCGTGTACAGGTCGACCGGCTGTCCTGCGACCGTCCCGAACGACCTGGTACTGATGCTTACCGTGTGATGGACGCTCGGTCGGCTGAGCGCTGACGCACTCGCCGCAAGCGCCGTGACCGCGGCTGCGACCATCGCCAGCGAGCAAATCGCCGTCGCCGCACGTGACGTTCCTACGCGGGGAAACGCACGTTTCATGGGCACTCCTTTCGTGCTGCCGCCATCCCTGATTGCCGGTTTGCGCGGGCAAATCGGATGCATCGTCGCGCGCTGCGCAGCGCGCATCCGGCACCGCCTCCTCCTTGTGGGCGGGGCCTACCTCCGGCCAAGGCGGCCCGCCGTGTGTCGGTCGAAGCATATACCCGTGCAGCCCGGCGTTCATGCGCGGCGCTAGCCGGCGGTAAGCACACGTTCGAGCCAAGCCGTCGCTGCTGCGAGAGCTTCGAGCTCGATCGAGTGACCGGCGTCGGACTCGTGGTACTCGACCTCGAGCTCGGCGCCGCTGAGGAAGTCCCTTGCTTGGCGGGCGAACTGCACCGGAATCGTCCCGTCTCGCCGGCCGTGCGCGATGAACACGCGCGAGTCGCGGCGGCGCTCGAGCTCGGCTCGCCATCCTTCGACGGTCGGCACGAACCCGGAGAACGCCAGCACCCCGGCGGGGGGCGGTCGATCCGCTGCGAGTGCCAGCGCGTAGCTCATCACCGCTCCCATCGAGAAGCCGCCGAGCACGGTTCGCGCCGGCGAGATGCCGAGTCGCTCCCAGAGCTGGTCGTGGAGCATCGCGAGGGCGCGGTAGGCCGCCCGGAAGGTGGCGGGATCCGGGTAGCCGACCCGGGGCACCGCGTACCAGTGGTATCCCGGCCAGCCCGGAACGGTCATCGGCGCTCGGGGCGCCACGACGTACAGTCGGCGGTTGGGGTCGAGTTGGTCGCCGAGCGCCAGCAGGTCCCGTTCATCGGCGCCGCGTCCGTGGTGGAGCACCAGCAGCGCCTCGGGGGCCCCTGAGGAGGCCCGCTCCGCTGAGGCGAGCCGGCTCACCGGCGCAAGCATAGGCGCCAGCCGACTGCGATCCGTCTGTGCTGTCGGGCAGAAGTTAAAAACGCGGCCCTGGGGCGCCGATAAGTGTGCGATGGCACAAGCATCGGCCTCACCCGCTCGGCTGAGCGCCCCGGCGGGCGTCCGGCCAGAGCCGCGTGCGCGCGCCCGCGCGCTCTCGTATCTGTTCCTGGGCGGCGGGACGCTCGGCCTGGGCGCGCTCGTGTTCTTCCCTGTGCCGACCGGAACCGACGTTCCGGGTGTGCTGGTGGCGGCGCTGATCTCGCTGGTCGCCGGGACGGTGCTGTTCGCGGGGGCCGACCAATTGCCCGGCTGGGCGACGACCGTCGGACTGGCGCTCGGGACGATCGTGATCAGCCTCGACATCTACTTCGCGGGCAAGATCCGCACCAACGACGAGATGTTCTACGTGCTGGTGGCGTTCTACGCCTTCTATTTCCTGCCGAAACGAGCGGCGATTGCGGAACTGGCACTGCTCGGCGCGTGCTACGCGGCAATACTCGCACTGCACCACGAAGCCGACGGCTTCTCGCGGTGGGTGATCACCGTTGGCTCGCTGGCGGTCTCGGGCCTGCTCACCTCGCGTCTGGTCGAACAGCTCGAGAGCTGGGCGCAGCGCTCAGGCGAACGAGAGGCCGCGCTACGGCAAGCCGAAGCACAGTTCCGCTCGGCCTTCGAGGACGCGGCGATCGGAATGGCGCTGGTCGGCCTCGACGGCTGCTGGTTGCGGGTCAACGAAGCACTGGCTCAGCTCACCGGCTACTCGACGTCGAAGCTGGTTGGGATGAGCTTCCGCGACCTGACGCCGGAGGAGGATCTTCAGCACGACCTCCAGGGGCTCGACGACCTGGTCTCCGGCAGGACCAACGCGTACCACGCCGAGAAGCGCTACCGGCGGGCAGACGGAGAGATCGTCTGGGTCGCGCTGAGCGTTTCCATGGTGCGGGACGCCCACGGCACCCCAGTCAACATGATCTCCCAGATGCAGGACATCACCGATCGCAAAGCCGCGGAGCGCGAGCTCGTCGACCGCGCGCTGCACGACCCGCTGACCGGGCTGCCCAACCGGCTGCTGTTCCTGGACCGGGTCCAGGTGGCCATTTCACGGATCGAGCGCACCGGAGCCCCGGTGGCGGTGTTCTTCATCGACCTGGATCGCTTCAAGCTTGTCAACGACAGCCTCGGGCACGCGGTCGGCGACCGGTTGCTGGTCGAGGTCGCGGCGCGGCTGAGGGAGGCGCTGAGACCGGAGGACACCGTGTCGCGGTTCGGGGGCGACGAGTTCACCGTGCTCGCCGAGAACGTCGATGAGCGGGCCGCGACGGGAGTCGCGGAGCGGATCGGCCAGGGCCTGGCGGAGCCCTTCCAAGTCGACGGGCACGAGCTGTTCGCGAGCGCTTCGCTGGGGGTCAGCATCTGCCGGGAGCACCAGACCAAGGCAGAGGACATGCTGCGTGACTCCGACGCGGCGATGTACCGAGCCAAGGAGAAGGGGCAGTCGCACTGCGTGATCTTCGACCGTGGGATGCGCTCACGCGCGACCGAGCGCCTGGAGCTCGAGACCGACCTGCGACGGGCGATCGCTCGCGACCAGCTGTTCCTGGAGTACCAGCCGCTGGTCGAGCTCCACGGCGGTGGGATATTCGGGGTCGAGGCACTGGTGCGCTGGCGCCACCCACGGCGTGGCCAGCTCGCCCCTGGTGAGTTCATCGGCGTGGCCGAGGAGAGCGAGCTGATCGTCCCGCTCGGCGAGTGGGTGATGCGCGAGGCCTGCGCACAGCTTCGGGCGTGGACGGACGCCGGCTACGAGCTTTCGATCTCGATCAACCTCTCGCCCCGGCAGCTGAGCGATGTGGCGCTCACCGACCGCGTCTGCGAGGCGCTCGAGCAGACGGGCGTCGATCCCGAGCGCGTATGCCTCGAGATCACCGAAACCGCCGCCGTCGAGGTCGGCGTCGGCCGGCTCGAGCAGCTCAAAGCGCTCGGTGTGAGCCTCGCGCTCGACGACTTCGGCACCGGGTTCTCGTCGCTGAACCAGATCAGAAGGCTCCCGCCCGTGGACACGATCAAGATCGATCGCTCGTTCATCGAGGACCTCGGGAGAGGCGCCGCCGACACGGCGATCGTCGGAGCGATCCTCGGCATGGCCGCCGCGATGGAACTGGCCGTGATCGCCGAGGGGATCGAGCACCCCGAGCAGGTCCGGACGCTGATCGCGCTCGGATGTGAACGGGGGCAGGGGTTCTTGTTCGCACGCCCGGTCTCCCCCGAGCGCATCGAGCGGCTGCTCGGCTCGCCCGCGGTTCGCCAGCTGGCCAGCTGAGCCGTCCAACTACGCGGCAGGTACGGTGACCCCGTGCTGCACCGCGTCGTTGGCCACTGGTGCCCGCCCCCCGATTACGAGCAGTTCCTCCTCGCGGGTGCCGGGAGCGATCAGCCCGCGGCCCTCGATCGCGCCGGCCCGCCGGGACATGAGCGGGCCCAAGGGGCCTGGCACCCTGGCCAGCACCTCG
>JAFAZB010000032.1 GCA_019240015.1 Solirubrobacterales bacterium | reverse complement strand
CCAAGCTTAGGCGGTGTTATTTCTGTGGCACTTTCCCGCGGGTTTCCCCGGGTCGGTGTTACCGACCACCCTGCCCTGTGATGTCCGGACTTTCCTCGAAGGCACTTCACCTCCGCGACTGCTCGGTCTGCAGGCGTCAGGATAGCGCCGAATCGTGGGGGGGCCATGGCCGCGCGCTCGGGCCTGGGTCGCCGCGCGCGCTTGCCGCGCCCAGGCCTCGCAGTCGCCGCGCGCACGGGGGCGCGCGATGCCCGCACGCTGGGGGCGCCATGGCCGCCCGCGCGTGCGATGGCCGCGTCCGCGGGCCGCGCGCTGCGGCGCAAGCGCCGCGCCCAAAGCAGCGGTCGCGCTAGCTGAGCCGCGACCCGCAGCGCACGCAGCGCCCACCGAGCGGCCGAGCGTGGGCGCCGTACTCCGGCTGCATCTGCCCGCGACAGGCCGGACAGGAAGCGGCGCGATGGGTGGTGAGCCCCTCCCACACCTCGACGAGCAGCTCGTCGAGGGTCGGCTCACCACCCACGCCGTCCAGCAGCGTCGGTCTCGTGGTGTCGAGCGTCGCGCTGCTCACGTGATGCTCCTCATCAGCCCCACGACCCTCCCAAGCACGCGCACCTCCCGGCTCAGGATCGGCTCCATCGTCGCGTTCTCCGGCTGCAGGCGGATGTGGTCCGATTCCCGGTAGAACCGCTTGACCGTCGCCTCCTCCCCGACCAGCGCGACCACGATGTCGCCGTCGGTGGCGGTGTCCTGTGGCCTGACCACGACCAGATCGCCCTCGAGGATGCCGACGTCTCTCATCGATTCGCCGCGGACGCGCAGCAGGTACTCGCCGTCGCCGCCACCAGCGACGCTCGGGGTCTGGATGTATTCCTCGATGTTCTCTTCCGCTAGCACCGGCTGTCCCGCTGCCACATGGCCGACGAGCGGGAGCCCGGGATTGACGAAGCTCCGCACGCCGGCAGCCGCACGGTCGAGCATCTCAATCGCTCGGGGCTTCGAGGGGTCGCGCCGCAGCAGCCCGATGCGCTCGAGGTTGGCCAGGTGGGCGTGAACGGTCGAGGAAGACGCCAGCCCGACCGCCTTCCCGATGTCGCGCACCGTGGGCGGATAGCCGTACTTGGCGGAGTAGCGCTTGATGAAGTCGAATATCTCCTGCTGGCGCTTTGTCAGATCCATCCGTCCCTCCTTGCTCCGATCAGCCCATCGGGCCAGCGGTCGAACATGTGTTCGTGAATGTAGCGCGGCTCGCGGACAGACTCAAGATCACCGAGTCGCACGCTAGCGCGATTCCGGCGTGTCGGCGAGCGAGCGCTTCCGCCGTCCCTCAGCCCGGACGGCCGCGGATATACTGGCCGCCACGCGCCTGTGGCGGAATTGGTAGACGCGCAAGGTTGAGGGCCTTGTGGGCTGTATGGCCCGTGGAGGTTCGAGTCCTCTCGGGCGCACTGGAGGGCCTGCGTGGACGATCCGCCGGAATCGGGGGCTTCGGCTCCGGCGTCCCCTCGGTCGCCCGCTGGCCGCGATCCGCTCCGGCTCGCTAGGCCCTGACCACCGTGAGCGAGGCGAAGGTGGGCTCGACCGGGGGTGCGCGCCGACGCGCCAAGCCCGCCACCGCGTTTGGGGAAGGCACCCCCGCGCTGGGGCAGGCATCCGACGCGCAGCGTGACCACGCTCCGCCGCCGGCCAGGGGAGTTTGAGCGGCCAAGACACGGGTAAGGAGCAAGTGAGAGGAGCAGCGGTGTGAGCGTTCACATCCGCTGCAGGAGACTGTGCGCGGGAGGATCGTCGATGGCTGAGCTAACGCTTGACGGGGTGAGCAAGCGCTACGAGGACGGCACGGTCGCGGTCGACGATCTGAGCCTCGAGATCGGGGACGGCGAGCTGATGATCTTCGTCGGCCCGTCAGGGTGCGGCAAGACCACCGCGCTGCGGATGATCGCTGGGCTGGAGGAGATCAGCGACGGCGAGCTGCGGATCGACGGAGAGGTGGTCAACGATCGGCCTCCGAAGGATCGCGACATCGCGATGGTGTTCCAGAACTATGCCCTGTACCCACACATGACGGCGCGCCAGAACATGAGCTTCGGGCTCCGCCAGGCGAAGGTCGACAAGGCGGAGATCGAACGCAAGGTCAAGGAGGCGGCCGAGACGCTTGGCCTCACCGAGTATCTAGACCGCAAGCCGGTGCACCTGTCGGGCGGACAGCGTCAGCGCGTGGCGATGGGCCGGGCGATCGTGCGCGATCCGAAGGCGTTCCTGATGGATGAGCCGCTGTCGAACCTCGACGCGAAGTTGCGCACCGAGATGCGCACCGAGCTGGCCCGCATCCAGAGCGAGCTCGGAACCACGACGGTCTACGTGACCCACGACCAGATCGAGGCGATGACGCTCGGCGATCGGGTCGCCGTGCTTCGCAAAGGGCTGCTCCAACAGGTGGCGACTCCTCGCGAGCTCTATGAGGGGCCCGAGAACTTGTTCGTCGCGAGCTTCATGGGCTCGCCGGCGATCAACCTGATGAAGGCGACCGTGGAGGACGAGCGGCTGAGACTGCCCGTCGGCGAAGTACCGCTCGATCGACGCCTCCGCGACGCACTCTCCCGGACACAAGGAAGTACAGACGTCCTCGTCGGCCTGCGCCCGGAGCACCTGTTCGACGCGACCCGAGCCGACGGGCCCGAGCGGGGAGTGACCTTCACGTGCGACGTCGACGTGCTCGAGGCGATGGGCGCCGAGTACTACGCGTACTCAGCTCTGCCGGACGCTCCAGATGACACCGACGTGACGCCGGCGAGCGCGAGTGGCGAGGGGGAGCAAGAGGCGGTCGGTCGCCGGCGCGGCCAACAGCTGATCGCACGGTTGAGCATCGACAGCGAGGTGCGTGAGCACGAGCAGATCGAGCTGTCGTTCGACCCGGGGCGGCTGCACCTGTTCGACGCGGAGACTGGCAAACGGCTCACCGACCCGGTTCGATGACAGCCGGCTCGCAGGTGGTCAGCTCCGAGGCCCGACCTGCAAGCGGCCCGGTCGCGGTCTCGCGCTCGCCGCACGCATCGCTGCGTCCCCTCCGGCTCGGCGAGGTGCAGATCACCGGCGGGCTGTGGGGTGATCGTCAGCGGCTCAATCGCGAAGTGCTGCTGCCAGGGGCCGCCCGCCACCTCGAGGCGGCGGGAAACTTTGACAACCTGCGCGCCGCGGCCGGTCATGGATCGGCGCCGTTCCGGGGCCCGGTGTTCATGGACTCCGACGTCTACAAGTGGCTCGAGGCGCTTGGCTGGGAGCTCGGTCGCGACGATGGGGAAGGGCTCGTGCGGCTCGCCGACGACGCGATCTCGCTGGTCGCCGAGGCCCAGGACCGCGACGGCTACCTCAACAGCTACTACCAGGTCGCGCAGCCGGCAGCGCGTTGGAGCAACCTCGCCCACGACCACGAGCTCTACTGCGCGGGGCACTTGATTCAGGCCGCAGTGGCGCACGCCCGAGGCCGCGGCGACGAGCGGCTGCTGCACGTCGCCCGCCGCTTCGCGGATCACATCGAGCGCGTGTTCATCGGCAGCGACCGGCCGGGCACGCCGGGGCATCCGGAGATCGAGATGGCGCTGGTCGAGCTCTTCCGCGAGAGCGAGGAGCGCCGCTACCTCGAGCTGGCCGGGTACTTCGTCGATCAGCGTGGGCACCGACTGCTCGGTCCGGGCCACTTCGGGGCCAGCTACTTCCAGGACGAGATCCCCGTCCGCGAAGCGACCACGGTTCGGGGCCACGCGGTGCGCGCGCTGTATCTCGCCGCCGGGGTGACCGACATCTATCTGGAGACTGGCGAGACCGACCTGTTGGCGGCGATCGAGGCGCAATGGCGCGACATGACCGCGGCCAAGCTGTACCTGACCGGCGGTCTTGGCGCCCATCATCAAGACGAGGCGTTCGGCGACCCCTTCGAGCTGCCGCCTGACCGCTGCTACGGGGAGACGTGCGCGGCGATCGCGTCGGTCATGTGGAACTGGCGGATGCTGCTCGCGACCGGCAAGGCGCGGTACGCCGACCTGCTGGAGCGCACGCTGTACAACGGCTTCCTAGCCGGCGTCGCGCTCGATGGCAGCGGGTTCTCGTACGTGAATCCGCTCCAGGTACGAGAGCAGCACCACGATCCTGTCGAGCGGGGCGCCCGCCGGCAGGCGTGGTACGACGTCGCCTGCTGCCCGCCGAACGTGATGAGGCTGCTCGCGAGCCTCCAGCATTACCTGATCAGCACCGATGGCGAGGGCGTCCAGGTCCATCAATACGCCCCGGCGCGCGTCGCATGCGGCGTCGCCGACGGGCGCCGCGTCGCGTTCGAGATGCTGACCGAATATCCCTGGCAGGGAAGCGTCACCCTTCAGATCGAGGAGGCGCCCTCCGAGCGGTGGACACTCAGCCTGCGGATCCCGGAATGGGCCGGTGACGCAAGTGTCGTCGTCAACGGCGAGCCGGTCCAGGTCGACCCTGGAGCTGGATACACGCGCGTCGCCCGCGTTTGGCGTGCCGGTGACCTCGTGGAGCTGGACTTACCGATGCCAGCCAGACTGACCGAGCCACACCCTCGCATCGATGCCGTGCGCGGCTGCGTCGCGATCGAGCGTGGGCCGCTCGTCTACTGCACGGAGAAGATCGACCAGCCCGCACAGGTCGGCATCGATGATCTTGGGATCGATCCGTCCGCCCCGCTGCGAGCCGACCGAGTGCAACAGCCGCTGCACGGCGCGATCGCGGTGAAGGCCGAGGGTGTGCAAGCGCCGGCTGGGAGCTGGCCTCGCTCCGGGCCGTATGGCGACTACAGACCGGCCGGGGCGGCAAGCGAGCTGGAGCGTGTGGAGCTCACCGCGATCCCCTACGCGCTGTGGGGCAATCGCGGGGATGGTGCGATGCGCGTATGGATACCGATCAGGAGCTGACCGTGCGCCGAGCGCTCCTGATCTTCTCAGCCGCAATGTGCCTGTTACTCACCGGATGTGGAGCGAGCTCGGGCACAGGGCGTGTCACCGCGTTGACCTTGTGGGCACGGAGCGACGAGTCGGCGTTCATTCAGGGGGTCGTCAGCGCGTTCAACAAGAGCCACCCGCAGATACGGATCAAGCTGACGGTGATTCCGGTCAACAACTTCGTCCAGAAGTTCGGCATCGCGGTGGCAGGCAACTCAGGACCGGACCTGGCGTCGATCGACGTTGTGTATCTGCCGCTGTTCGCTTCCACGGGCGTGCTGACAGATTTGACTGCGCGCGCACATCAGCTGCCGTACTTCGACCAGTTCGACCAGTCCCACATCAACAACGCCACCTACCGGGGCCGCCTGTATGGCTTGCCGTTCAGCGGCGATGCTTCGGTGCTGTTCTACAACACCACGCTGTTCCGGGACGCTGGGCTGAACCCCGACAAGCCTCCGCAGACCTGGACAGCGGTCGAGCAAGACGCGCAGCGCGTGGCCGCCAGCGGCGGCGGACGCAGCGGTTACTACTTCGCCGGCGACTGCGGCGGGTGTGCTGTATTCACCTTCCTGCCCCTGATCTGGGCCAGTCACGGAAACATCCTCGAGGGCCCCGCCACCGCGCAGCGCCCGACGCTGACGGACCCGGCCGTGCTCGCGGCGCTGCGCTTCTACCGCTCGATGTGGAGCGCTCATCTCGTTCCGGTAGCGGCGCAGACCGACAGCGGGACCAGCCAGTTCACCCCGTTCGAGAGCGGGAAGGTGGCGATGTTCACCACCGGTGGGTTCGGCGTTCAGACCCTCCATCAGGACGCACCGAATGTCCCGCTCGCTGCAACCCCAATCCCCGGTCAGGATGGCGGCTCGGCGAGCTTCGCCGGCGGTGACGAGATCGCGATCGCGCGCAGTTCCCACCACCAGCAGGCCGCCTGGCAATTCATCCAGTGGGTTACCTCGGCGTCCGTACAGCAGCAGTACTTCGGCAACACAGGGGTGATCCCGATCCGCCGCGACGTCGCGTTTCGCGACTACGCGCCTAAGAACAGCATCTACCGCCTGTTGGCGAAGGAGCTGTTCTCTGGCCGAGCCGTCTACAGCGTGCAGGAGAACGCGTTGATCAACGACCCCACCGGGCCGTGGGTCACGATGATCGACAACGCGGTGTTCACCGGACACATCCGCTCCGCGGTCACCCAGGCAGAGTCCTCGATGAAGAGCATCCTGAGCAGGGGCTGATGAGCGCCACCGCTTCCACGGCCCAGGGTCCGGCGCGTCGACGGCGCTATGCGGGCTCGCGCGCGTTCAGGCGCCGGCGAGCGGTCGTCGGGCTGGCGCTGATCGCGCCGGCGCTCGCATTCGTCGGCGTGTTCTTTCTCGCGCCGTTCGTGCTGATGCTGTGGATGTCACTGCACAAGTGGCCGCTGCTGGGACACACGAGCTGGACCGGGCTTGACAACTACACGGCAATGGGGAGCGACCCGGTGTTCTGGCGCAGCCTCGGG
>JAFAZB010000499.1 GCA_019240015.1 Solirubrobacterales bacterium | reverse complement strand
CGATCTCCAACTCGTTCGCGTTCGGCGGCCACAACGTGGCGCTGGTGCTAAGAGGGGCCTCGGCGTGAGCACGGCGACGCTCCCCCAGGAGGCCGCTCGGCTCGGTCCGCTGGCGCGGCTCGAGGCGCTGTGCGACCCGGGCAGCGTCCAGGTGCTGCGCTCGGGCGTGCTGTCCTCGCGCCTCGGCGATCGCGCCGAGCACGGCGACGGTGTGGTCGCTGCGACCGGCACGGTGGCTGGCCGGCCGATCGCCTGCTATGCCCAGGACGGCAGCTTCCTCGGCGGATCGCTCGGCGAGCGCCACGCGGACACGATCGTGCGGGTGCTGGAGATCGCGCGCCGGGGACGCATCCCGGTGGTCGCGTTCGTCGAGTCGGGCGGGGCCCGGATGCAGGAAGGCACCGCTGCGCTGGCCGGCTACGGCCGGATCTTCCGTGAGACCGTGGGGCTGACCGGGGTGGTCCCCCAGATCTCGGTGGTGTCGGGCGCCTCGGCGGGAGGCGGCGCGTACTCGCCCGCGCTCACCGACCTGATCGTGATGACCGAGGACGCCGCGATGTTCCTCACCGGCCCCGGTGTGGTCCGCGAGGCGCTCGGCGAGGAGATCGACGCAGCCGAGCTCGGCGGGCCGCGGGTGCACGACCGAAACGGCGTCTGCCATCTGGTCGAGCGCGACGAAGCCAGCGCGGCCGCGCGAGTTCGCGAGCTGCTCGCCTACCTGCCCTCCGCGGCCGGCCTGGCGGTTCCCCGAGCCGAGTCGCTCGAGCCGCTGCTCGAGGATCCCGGCGCGATGGTTCCGGTCGAGCCGCGGCGCGTTTACGACGTGCGCGACGCACTCGACGGGATCGTCGACCGCGGCTCGCTGCTGGAGCTGTGCCCCCGATGGGCCCGGAACGTGGTCACCACGCTGGCGCGGCTCGACGGGCGACCGGTGGGAATCGTCGCCAACCAGCCCCACCACCTGGGCGGCGTGCTCGACGCCGAGGGCTCCGAGAAGGCGGCGCGCTTCGTCGGCTTCTGCGACTCGTTTGGATTGCCGCTGATCGCAGTCGTCGACACGCCGGGCTTCATGCCCGGCTCCAGGCAGGAGCGCGCCGGGGTGATCCGCCACGGCGCCTCGCTGGTACGAGCGTTCGCCGCCGCGCGGGTCCCGAAGCTGACCGTGATCCTCCGCAAGTCCTACGGCGGCGCCTACATCACGATGAACTCACGCGACCTGGGCGCCGACCTCGTGCTCGCATGGCCCGACGCCGAGCTGGGGATCATGAGCGCCAGGGTGGCTGTGGGGGTCGTGCATCGCCGCGAGCTGCGCGCAGCCGAGGATCCCGAGGCCGAGCGCTCGCGACTCGCGGACGCCTACGCCGATCAGCACCTCCGTGCCTCCGCCGCCGCCGCGGCCGGGTTCATCGATGAGATCGTCGAGCCCGCCCAGACGCGGGGACGACTCGCGTGGGCGCTGCGGACGCTGGCGGGCGGGAGGCCTGATTATGCGGGGGCGGGGGTCGATCGCTCCGATCGGGGCCCGGGGGCGGGGGTCGATCGCTCCGATCGGGGCCCGGGGGCGGGGGCGTGATCCTCGAGGGCAAGCGGCTCCTCCTCACCGGCGTCATAACAAAGGACTCGATCGCGTTTCACGCCGCGGAGCGCGCGCAGCGTGAAGGCGCCACCGTGCTGCTGACCAGCTTCGGCCGGGTCAGGCGGATGACCGAGCGGGCAGCTGAGCGGCTGCCCGAGCCGGTCGAGGTGCTGGAGCTCGACGTCAACAAGCGCTCTGACCTCGAGGCGCTGACCGACACCCTGCGAGAGCGCTGGGGTGGCGTCGATGGCGCGCTGCACGCGATCGCGTTCGCGCCCGAAGACGCGCTAGGAGGGCGCTTCATGACCGCCCCGGCGGAGAGTGCGGCGCAGGCGTTTCAGACCAGCGCGTTCTCGCTCAAGGCGCTGGCGGCGGCGCTCGTGCCGCTGTTGGGGGCGGGCGGGAGCATCGTCGGGCTCGATTTCGACGCCAGCGTGGCGTGGCCGATCTACGACTGGATGGGCGTCGCGAAGGCGGCGCTCGAGTCTGTTTCGCGCTACCTGGCCCGCGACCTGGGACCCCAGGGAGTCCGAGTCAACCTGGTCTCGGCCGGGCCGCTGGGAACAGTCGCCGCGCGCGGCATCCCGGGTTTCGATGGCCTCGCCGAGCTGTGGCGCGAGCAGGCGCCGCTGGGCTGGGATGTGTCCGATCCCTCGACGGTGGCGGACGCGATCTGCTTCTTGCTGTCGGACTACGCGCGCGCGATCAGCGGCGAGATCCTGCACGTGGACGGCGGCTTCCACGCGGTGGGGGCGCCGAGCGCGGCGGCGTCGGGGTAGGAGGGCCGTCGCGGGTTTCTTGGGGGTTCTTGGGGGGTCGCGCGGCGTCGGGCGGGGCGCGCGGCGTCGCGGCGTGTCGGGCGGGGTCGCGCGGCGTGGGGCGGGTCGCGCGGCGTCGGGCAGGGTCGCGCGGCGTCGGGCGGGGTCGCGCCCGCTCGCGCGGCGTGGGGCGGGTCGCGCCCGCCCGTCGATCGACGCAATCCCACCACTGGTCGGCGTCGGCCGAGGGGTGGGTCCGCTCACGTCCAGGAGACGACCGCCAGCGCCCACACCCACGGAATCCCACGACCCAGTGGTCACTTTTTGACGATTCTCGGTGGGGGGCGAGCGACCGCTCACCCGCCCCGGGACGCCCGCAACGGGCCCCGAGCCCCGCCCCGCCCCCTAAGCGATCGCGGGCGCGTCGGGCAGGCGCTCGAGGGCGGCCTCCATGTCGGCCTCCGAGAACTCCGGGTCCTCGAGCTGGCCGCTCAGGAACGCGTCGTATGCGCTCAGGTCGAAGTGACCGTGGCCCGACAGCCCGAACAGGATCACGCGCGGCTCGCCGGCCTCGCGCGCCGCGAGTGCCTCGTCGATCGCGGCCTTGATCGCGTGTGAGGGCTCAGGGCCCGGGATGATCCCTTCGCAGCGCGCGAACTGCACCGCGGCGGCGAACGCGTCGTTCTGGCCGTAGGCCCGTGCCTGCACCACGCCGCCCCGAACCAGGCCGCACAGCAGCGGGGAGTCGCCGTGGTACCGCAGCCCGCCGGCGTGCACCGGCGGCGGGACGAAGTCGTGACCGAGCGTGTACATCGGCATCAGCGGCGTCAAGCCGGCGGTGTCGCCGAAGTCGTAGCGGTAGGCGCCGCGGGTGAGCGTGGGGCAAGCCGCGGGCTCGGCGGCCAGGAACTTGGTTCGAGCGGCGCCGCCCAGCACCTCGCGCACAAACGGGAACGCCAGCCCGGCGAAGTTCGATCCCCCGCCGACGCACCCGATCACGATGTTCGGCGCTTCGCCCGCCAGCGCCATCTGCGCTGCGGCCTCCTGGCCGATCACCGTCTGGTGCAGACAAACGTGGTTCAGGACCGAGCCCAGCGAGTAGTTGGTGTCCTCGCGCCCCGCGGCCACCTCGACCGCTTCGGAGATCGCGATTCCCAGCGAGCCCGTGGGGTGCGCGGCGTTGGCTCGCCCCGCCGCGGTCAGCTCGGACGGGGAGCGATGGACGGTGGCGCCCCAGGTCTCCATCATCGAGCGGCGGTACGGCTTCTGGTCGTAGCTCGAGCCGACCATGAACACCTCGCACTCCAGCCCGAACAGCGAGCACGCAAACGCCAGCGCCGAGCCCCACTGACCCGCGCCGGTCTCGGTCGCCAAGCGGCGGATTCCCGCCTGGGCGTTCTCGTAGGCCTGCACCACTGCGGTGTTCGGCTTGTGCGAACCGGCCGGGGAGACTCCCTCGTACTTGTAGTAGATATGGGCCGGGGTATCGAGCGCGCGCTCGAGCCGGCGGGCCCTCAGCAGCGGCGTAGGGCGCCACAGCTTGTACACCTCGCGCACGGCCTCGGGGATCTCGACCTGCGGCTCGGACGAGACCTCCTGCATGATCAGCCCCATCGGGAAGATCGGCGACAGGTCATCGGGCCCGACTGGCTGCAGCGTCCCGGGGTGCAGCGGGGGTAACGGATCGCCCGGCAGGTCGACCAGCAGATTGACCCAGTGGGTGGGGATCTGGTCCTCGCTCAGCGTGTACTTGACCCTCTCCTCGCTCATCGAGCGCACCCTACCTGAACAAGTCCTCCGCTCTTGGCCTGATCAGCGCGGCCGCGCCGGGTCCGTCGTGCGCTGTCACGTAGCGCCCCGCGCCGCCGATCACCACGACCGGCTGCATCCCGTCTTTGGTCCGGGCGAGGTCGGCCGCGGCGGCGAGCTGATCGGCGGTCGCGATCCAGGTGGCGTGCAGCTCACGGCCGCGAGCGTCGGTGCGCCCCCGCCAGTCCTCGAGCGGGGCCAACCCGGCGCAGCCGAGCGCGACGTCGCACTGTCCGTGGCGCCATGCCCGCCCGAAGGAGTCGGTGATCAGGACCGCCGGCGCAATGCCCGTGCGCTCACGCAGCGCGGCCCGGATCGCCCGCGCCGAGCGATCCGGCTCGCGGGGCAGCAGGACCACGACCTCGGACCCCGGGGCGTTGGAGGCGTCGACGCCGGCGTTGGCGCACACGAACCCGTGGTGGGTGACGCAGATCAGCACGCCGCGCTGTGCCCGCCGGATCTCTCGCGACTCCTCAAGGATCACCTGCACGTGGCGAGGATCCTTGTCGAGCTTCGTCGCGAGCTCGAGCGCCCGTTCGCCCGGGGCCACGGCGGCCAGCGCACGCGTCCTGCCCTCGGCCTTCGAGACGATCTTGTGTGCGACTACCACGACGTCGTCCGCGCTCAGGCCGCCGGACGGAAGCGCCGCCGAGATCAGAGCGCCGAGATCGTCCCCCGCCCTGACCTCCGGAATCCCCGGGAGCGCTTGGGCGGTCAGCATCGTGCGAGCTGCCCGATCACCGCCCGCGTATGCGGCGCGCCGTCCGACCGGAGCGCGAACACCTCCCTGATCGCTGCGAGGTCCTCCGGGGTGTCGATGTCCAGCGCCAGCGAGGGCACCTGCACGAGCTCGCCGGGCACTCCCGCGCGCTTCGCGTCGGCCAGATGCCGTGCGCAGCTGCCTGGACCGAACGACGGCTCGAGCGCGCCCGGTGGCGAGAGCAGCAGCGCATTGGTGCCGGTCCCGTGCCGGTCGGGCACGACCAGCACCGTGGGCGGCGCGACTGGATCCCCCAGCAGCCGATCGAGCTCGGCCGGATCGAGCAGCGGGCAATCGCCCGGCACGAGCAGTGCGCGCTCGGCTGACCACTCGAGCGCAGCCCCGATGCC
>JAFAZB010000469.1 GCA_019240015.1 Solirubrobacterales bacterium | reverse complement strand
CACGCCGACTTCCGTCGATTCTGCCCGCGATGAGCAGGGCGGAGGCGCTGGAGGTCACGAGGATCCACAGCGTGGCCGGCCTTCACGCCGGTGGGCTCGTTCGGACGCGTCCGTTCAGGGCCCCGCACCACACGATTTCGGCAGCCGGGCTGGTCGGCGGCGGATCGCCGCCGCGGCCCGGCGAGGCGACGCTCGCCAACAACGGGGTCCTGTTCTTGGACGAGCTTTCGGAGTTCCAGCGCTCGAGTCTCGATGCGCTCCGCCAGCCGCTGGAGGACGGCAGCGTGACGATCGTCCGCGGTCAGCGGGCGCTGATGTTTCCGACCAGGTTCATGCTCGTGGCGGCCACCAACCCCTGTCCTTGCGGCTTCGCGGGTGTCGAGGACAGGTGCAGGTGTGGCGAGGCGGAGCTGCGGCGTCACCGCCGCAAGCTCTCCGGGCCGTTGCTGGACCGCATGGACCTGCTCGTCAGCGTGCAGCGGCCCACTGAGGCCGATCTGCGTGGGGGCCCAGGAACCGACTCGAAGCGGGCGCGGGAGCGCGTGGCGGCGGCTCGCGAGATTCAGCGCACGCGGCTCGCCGGGACGTCGGCGAGCAGCAACGCGGAGATGGACGTCCGCCTGGTCCGCCGGCACGTGGTGCTCGAACCGGGAGCCGAGCAGTCGCTGACCCACGCGTACGCGGTTGGGGCGCTCAGCGCCCGCGGCAGGCACCGGGTGCTGAGGGTGGCGCGGACGATCGCCGACCTCGAGGGCCGCGAGCGGGCGTCCCGCGAGCACGTCTTGACTGCGCTCGCGCTGCGCCAACGTCCTGGGAGCGAAGAAGCGCTGGCGGCGTGAGCTTCCTTGGTACCCCGCGCGCTTGCGGGCGCTGTCTGAAGCGCTCGTGGCTGCTCGCCCGCCTGTCCGGGAATCTGGACCTGGAGCGTCGGCGCCTCACTGAGCTACTTGCCCTACCTGATCGCGAGCTGGTCCACGCACTCGCCGGCAGGCAACGGAAGCCGGTACTGGCTGAATACGGTGACCTCGATAGTTCGGCGCTACGCGCGTGCGCCGGCCAAGCTGGCCTGGAGGTGATCTGCGCGTGCGACGGCGATTACCCCGCAGGACTGCGAGAGCTCGAAAACGCACCGGCGGCGCTGTACGTGGCCGGGGGCCTGGAGCGCTTCCTGGACTTGATCTCCCGCGACGCGGTGGCGGTGGTCGGGGCCAGGAGGGCGTCCGAATATGGGCTCCAGGTGGCGCGGTCGCTCGCCCGGGGCATCACGCGCGCAGGGCTGACCGTCGCCAGCGGCATGGCCACGGGCATCGACTCCGCGGGCCACGTCGGTGCGCTGGAGACTGGGGATGCCACCGTGGCGGTGCTGCCCGCGGGCGCCGATCACCCCTATCCCCCGGGGAAACGGGCGCTCTACAGGCGGATCACGGCTCGGGGCGCCGCCGTCTCGGAGCTGCCACCGAGCACGCCGGCACGCCGCTGGATGTTCCCGGCCCGCAATCGAATCATCGCCGCGCTGTCGGCGGCGGTCATCGTGGTCGAGGCCGGAGAGCGCTCCGGCGCGCTCGTGACCGCCAAGTGCGCGCGCGAGCTCGGTCGGGCGGTGGGAGCGGTCCCAGGCCGAGTCACCTCGCCGCTGGCGGCGGGCCCCAACCACCTGATCGCCCAGGGCGCGCTCCTGGTTCGAGGGGCACAGGACGTCCTCGAGCTGCTGTTCGGCGATGGCGCTGGGGCCGCTGTCAGCGACGATCGCGAGGCGCTGAGCCCGGAGGATCAGCGGCTGGTGCAGGCGATCGGCGAGGGTCTGGACACGATTGGCGCGCTGGTCCGCGCCGGTCTGGCGCCGGATGAGGCCCTCGCGTCGCTCAGCGCCCTCGAGCTGACGGGCTACGTGCGGCGGGCCACCGGCGGACGGTACGAGTTGCTTCCCTAGTGCCGGTGAGCGTCCCGAGGCGGATCCCCCGCGTGCTGACAATCGCCGGCTCGGACTCCGGCGGCGGCGCCGGGATCCAAGCTGACCTCAAGGCCTTCGCGGCCAGCGGGGTGCACGGCATGAGCGCCATCACGGCCATCACGGCGCAGAACACACTCGAGGTCACCGAGGTCCACAG
>JAFAZB010000421.1 GCA_019240015.1 Solirubrobacterales bacterium | reverse complement strand
CGATCCCGATGCAGATCGTCTGGATCTCCGGCTTGATGAACTGCATCGTGTCGTAGATCGCCAGCCCCGAGTAGATCGAGCCGCCCGGGCAGTTGACGTACAGCGAGATGTCCTTGTCGGGATCCTGGGACTCGAGATGCAGCAGTTGCGCGACCACCAGGTTGGCGATCATGTCGTCGATCGGCGTCCCCAGAAAGATGATCCGCTCGTTGAGCAGGCGGCTGTAGATGTCGAACTCGCGCTCGCCGCGTGCGGTCCGCTCGATCACCATCGGCACCAGAGGCATACCCGGAACCCTACGACACCGGGCGTCGCGGCCCGGGTGCGGCAAGGGCTGTCAGGGAATCACGACCGCAGTGCCCTCGAATGCGCCGGCGCGGAGGTCAGCCAGCGCTTGCTCGGCGCGCTCCAACGGATAGCTGGTGACCGTCGTCACGACCGGGATGCGGACCGCCAGCGCCAGGAACTCCTCACCGTCGCGCCGGGTCAGGTTCGCGACCGAGCGAATCGTCCGCTCGTGCCACAGGAGCTCGTATTGGAACGAGGGGATGTCGCTCATGTAGATCCCCGCGCACACCACGATGCCGCCCGGAGCGAGCACCCGCAGCGCCGCTGGAACGAGCTCGCCCGCGGACGCGAAGATGATCGCCGCGTCAAGCGGCTCGGGGGGAGTGTCGCCGCTGGCGCCAGCCCACACCGCGCCCAACTCGCGCGCAAATTGCCGGCCGCGCTGATCCCCGGGACGCGTGAACGCGAACATCCGCCGGCCTTCGAACACGCCCACCTGGCAGATCATGTGAGCGGCCGACCCGAACCCGTACAGACCAACCCGGGCGGCGTCGCCGGCGAGCCGCAGCGCGCGAAAACCGATCAGGCCCCCGCACAGCAACGGCGCCGCCTGCTGATCTGACAGCTGATCCGGAAGCGGAAGGCAGAAGCGCTCGTCCGCGACCGTCAGCTCCGCGAACCCGCCGTCGATGTCACGGCCGGTGAAGCGCGCCCGCTCGCACAGGTTCTCGCGGCCGCTGGTGCAATAGGCGCAGCAGCCATCGGTCCAGCCGAGCCATGGGACGCCAACCCGGCGGCCATCCTCGGTCCGAGCCACGATCTGATGCCCCAGCACGACCGGCAGCCTGGTGGCGGCGATCTCAGCGTCGCGCAGATGAAGGTCGGTTCGGCAGACGCCACATGCGCCGACAGTGAGCAGCAGCTGGCCGTCTGCAGGCTCGGGGTCCGGCAGCGTGACCGGAGCGAGTGGCTGCCCTTGGCGCTCCAGCACGACCGCTCGCATGAGCGCCACGGTAGCCGCTCCGGGGTGGGCGCGGTCACCGTTAGCGGTTCGCGCAACCGGGTAGCACTGCGCTCGATGGATAGCCCCACGCAAGACGACGAGCCCGAGCGAGACGACTCCGCTCCGGAGGATCGCCCGGACGAGCCCGGTGCGGAGGGCGGCTCAGACAGCCCCGCGGCGGATACGGTGCCGGCTGCGCCCAGCGATGACGACTCTCCGGCCGGAGACACCGACCAGCATTCGGACGCCTAGCCGCTAGCGGAGCGCGTCGAGCCAGGCGCGGCGGCTGGTGTGGGCCGGCGAGATCACGCCGGTCCGCAGCTCCTGCCGGATCTCTGCGAGCGTGCCGAACCGCTCGGCCACCACGCTGTGCTGGTGAATCGTCTCCAGGTTCACCTGTCGAGCCGAGACGAACGCGCGGTCGTCGAGCCCCGGGAAGGCCTCCACCACCCCGCGCACCATCTCGCGCACGCAATCCTCCACGAAGCGAGGGCGACGGTGGGCTTTCTCAACCACCCGCGCTTCATCTGAGCGCTTCATCAGCTCGTAGATCTCCGATGACATCGCCTGCTCGACGATTTCGAGCAACGCCAGCGCCTCGATCTCGTCCTCACACGACTCCGTGCAACCGATGTGCAGCGTCCCGAGCCCGCGCTGGTTGTGCGAGGCGACCGGAACGGCGTCCAGGATCCGGTCGATCTCCTCCGACTCGAATCCCTGTGCCTCGAGCCGATCACGCGCCGAGCCGGCGACGAGCTCCTGGGCGCACGGGCAGACGGTCATCCCCTGCGCGGTGACGCCGATCAGGCGGCGGGTCCCGAGGTCGCTGGAGATCGCCGACCCATGCAACGTGTAGAGCTCCTGGGTCTGGATCCCTGATACGGGCGCCGGCTTGTGCTCGGGAAAGCGCGCCTCGACGCTGACCTCGGCCCGGCGCGCCCCCTGGCGGTCGCGCACCAGCTGTGCGATGTGCTCGGCGAGAGTCTCGGCCTTGAACGTCGACTCGCCGAGGACGACCTCGCCGATCGCCTCGTTGACGACCTCTTCGAAGCGCGACATGTGGGCGCCCTTCTGTCCGGGGCCCAGGTCGACGACGCACTCGAAGCGGGCCGAGAACAGCTGCTGTTCCTCGACGGCGGCGCTCGGCGAGGTGCCCGAGGTGGCGCCGTTGTGGCGGATCCGGATCACCTTCTCCACCCCGGTGACGCCCACCCGGGAGAGGCTCAGCTGAACGGTGGGCCGCTGCGACTGGACGTCGATCACGGACAGGCTGGCGGGACGGTTTGCTGCCATCTCGCTCTACAGGGTAGTGCGGCCGGCGCCCGGGCCCGTGCTTGCGTTGCTGGACATGTGCAGGGATTGTGGTATCAATCGGCCCTTCGCATAGGGAGAGTTAGCGAGGGATTAGAGAGGGAGTCGCCCTGTTTGGGGGTCTCGGGACGCGTGGTGAAGGAGCTCAGGGGCTGTGAGCGAGAAGGAAATCGTCCTACTGAGCGATGAGGCGCCGATCGCGGACCTCGACGAGCTACGTCCGCTGATCGCCGAGGGTCAGGAGCGGGGCTTCCTGACCTTCGAGGAGATCACCTCGTGCCTGGAGGAGGTCGAGGTGACCAAGGAGCAGATCCAGGAGCTCCACGCCTATCTGGACGAGCAGGGAATCGAGGTCGTCGAGGTCGACGGCCGTCCCGCCAAGCCCGAGGCCGGGATCGTCGAGGCCAACGCCGCCAGCGCCGCGGAGCCGGAGCCCGAGCAGCGCAAGAAGGTCGAGATCGATCTGACCGTGGAGCCGAGTCTCGATTCGCTGCGACTGTACCTCCGCTCGATCGGACGGGTGCACCTGCTGACCGCCGAGCAGGAGGTGCTGCTGGCTCGGCGGATCGAACGCGGCGACATGGCCGCCAAGCAGCAGATGATCGAAGCCAACCTCCGACTGGTCGTCTCGATCGCCAAGAGCTACCTCGGACGCGGCCTCACTTTCCTGGATCTGATTCAGGAAGGCTCGATGGGGCTGATCCGCGCGGTCGAGAAGTTCGACTACCGCCGCGGCTATAAGTTCTCGACGTACGCCACCTGGTGGATCCGGCAGGCCGTTACGCGTGCGATCGCCGATAAGGGCCGGACGATCCGAATCCCGGTGCACATGGTCGAGAAACTGAACAAGGTGGTCCACGTGGAGCGCCAGCTGGTTCAGCAGCTCGGTCGTGAGCCGACCCCGGACGAGATCGCCGCCGAGCTCGAGACGACGGTGCGGGAGGTCCGCGACGTGTTGCGCATGGCCCAACAGCCGATCTCCCTCGAGAAGCCGATCGGCGAGGAGGAGGAGTCCGAGCTGGGCGACTTCGTCGAGGACCAGACCGCGGAGTCGCCGTTCGAGCTCGCCGCGGAGCACCTCCGGCGTGAGAATCTACGGCGAGCCCTCGCGGCGCTCCCCGAGCGTGAGCGGGAGGTGATCGAGATGCGCTTCGGGCTCACCGGCGAGCGGCCTTACACACTTGAGGAGGTCGGTCGCGCGTTCAACGTGACCCGCGAGCGGATCCGGCAGATCGAGAATCACACGCTCAAGAAGCTCGAGGCGTTGCCGGAGGCGCAGCGACTGCGGGACGCGTCGTAGGCGGACCGGAGCGGCGCTCGACGGACGGTTCCCGGCTGCCGGGCGCCCGGGGAGCGGGGCTAGACTCTCGGCTTCCGGCGGGGTTCCCGAGCGGTCAAAGGGGACGGACTGTAAATCCGTTGGCTCAGCCTTCGCAGGTTCGAATCCTGCCCCCGCCATTCGCAGTTTGCGGCCCCACGGGTGATGGGCGACCGACGCGGCTCTCTATCCTCGCGCCCCGATGGCGCCAGATGAACACGAGCGGTTCGAGCCACCGCCCGAAGGCGGGCGACGCGGCTCGCGCTGGCGTACGGCTGCCGGGCGGCTCGATAGTCAGCCGGCGCTGCTGGCCGCCGCGCGCACGCTGAGGCGCCGGCTGCCCGGCGACGAGCGCTTCGGCGATGCGCTCTCGACCGCGGGCGCGTCGCCCACGCAGGTGCTCGCGCGAGGCGTGTCCGCGCTGCGACCGGAGCGCGAGAGCGTCGCGCAGGAGCTCGGGATGGCGGGCCTACAGCTGTGGCAGTCGCTCTCCGAGGCGGCCGGGCGTGGCCATGGCAACCTCGAGATGGCGCTCCTGTTCACTGACCTGGTCGAGTTCTCATCGTGGGCGCTGCGGGCCGGGGACGCCGTGACGCTCGAGTTGCTACGCGAGGTTGGCAGCGCTACCGAGAACGCGATCCTCGCGCACCGGGGGCGAATCGTGAAGCGGCTCGGCGACGGCCTGATGGCGACGTTCATGAGCGCCCAGGATGCGGTCGACGCCGCGCTCGACGCCCAGGACGCGCTGCAGGATGTCGCGGTGGACGGCTACCGGCCCCGGATGCGGGCGGGGATCCACTGGGGCTCGCCCCGCAAGCTCGGCGGCGACTACCTCGGCGTCGACGTCAACATCGCCGCCCGCGTCAGCCAAGCCGCGAGCGCGGAGGAGGTGCTGGTCTCGGCCGTGGTCCTCGAGCGGATCGACGGCTCCAATCTCAGGACGGGCCGGGCGCGCCGGCTGAAGGCGCCGGGAGCGCCGCGGGAGCTGCGCGTCCTGCGGGTGCAGCGCGGGTAGGCGCCATTGGCGCGGGGCCGGCGGGGCGCGCGCGCTCGACGTGAGCCGCGCGATTCCTGCAGGTGCACTTTTCCATGCACTGCCGTACCTCCGACGCCTCGTCCATTCGTCCGTGTTACGGTGATCGCCCCCAAACCCGCAGGAGAGCAGGGGAAAAGCGGCGCTCGGCCGCTGCGCCTGAGTCACGACCGATGCACAGCTCCCGACGGCAACTGATCCGCGCGGCCGGTGCCACGCTCACAGCTTCGGTGATCGCGCTGGCGGCCGTGTTCGCCTCCGCGGGCTCGCCCGTCGCGCACGCGGCGAGCGCGGGGTCGCTTCAGCAGCAGATCAGCGCCGGCCAGAGCCAGATCTCCAGCCTCGCGGGAGCCGTCAGCGCCGCCAATGGACGGCTTGCGCAGCTAAACGGCAGCATCGCCGCCCTCCAAGGGCAGATCGCGAAGATCCAGGCGGACCTCGATGCCAAGCGCGCCGAGCTGCTGAAGCTGCGCGGCGAGCTGACCGCGGCGCGGACTCGCCTGGCGCAGCTCGAGGCGTTCGAGGCTCACGCGGAGAGCGTGCTCTCCCAGGAGCTGATCAACAGCTACGAGTCCGACCGCCCCGACATCGTCACGGTGGTGCTCGAATCGACCGGCTTCCAGGACCTGCTGGAGCGGCTCGCGTTCGTGCAACGGATCCGCAACCAGGACGTCCAGATCATCTCCCAGGTCCGCTCGGCTAGGCGTGCGGTCGCCGCCCAGGCGACCCGGCTTGGGGCGCTCGAGCAGCGCCAGCAGATCATCACGACGCAGGTCCTGGGCGAGCGAAACACCCTCTATCGCGCCAAGGTCAGCCTGGTTGTGCAGCAGATCGCCGTCTCCCGCGCCAAAGCCGCCAAGGCCGGGCAACTTGCAAACGCCCGCGGGCAAGTCGCAGCCCTCCAGCAGCAGCTGGCGAAGATCCAGACTGCCCAGGCGGTCGCTCAGACAGGCTCCTCGAGCGGCCAGAGCAGCCCATCGGTGAGTGCCGGCCAGACCGTGAGCAGCGGCGGGTTCACGTTCCCGATGCCCAAGGGGGACGCCTCGCCGCCCGGCACCTGGTCCCCTGACCAGGGCGTCGACATCTCCGCCCCCGGCGGCACGCCCGAGCTGGCCGTCTGCTCGGGGACGATCGTCCTGCACGGAATCGGTGGCTTCGGTCCCTGGGCGCCGGTGCTCCACTGCGATAACCCGATCGACGGCTACAGCTACGTCTATTACGGGCACGCCGGCCCAGCCAACCAGCTGCCGGTAGGCACCCACGTCGGCGCCGGACAGGTGATGAGCGAAGTCGGGCCGGGGATCGTCGGCATCTCCACCGGACCTCACCTGGAGCTCGGCTTCGCCGACTCGAGCGGCTCGCCGATCGGCTCCCAGACCGCGGGGACGATGATGTCCCTGCTGCAGGCGGCATACGCCGCGTAGGCACGAATCGGGTGTGCTCAGGCGGTGGGGTAGCTCGCGAACACTCGATCGGGGTCCCAGCGCAGCCGGACGCGCTCCAAACGCCCCCACTCCTCGCGCCCAAACGAGCGCCTGCCACGCGCGGGCTCGACCGATGGATCGGCGGAGGCGACGTAATGGCCGACCGCCAGTGGGGAGAGCAGCTCTCGTATGTCGCCCAGCCACGCGAGGTTTGCCTCGTCCTCGGCTTCGCGCTCCCAAGCCGCGCCCGGTTCGACGTTGAACGTGCCGGTCGCTGAGAACGCGCGGTCACCACTTCGCTCCAGCGTCGGCAGCACCACGACCAGCAGCTTGGAGTGCCGCGA
>JAFAZB010000234.1 GCA_019240015.1 Solirubrobacterales bacterium | reverse complement strand
ACAAAGAGAAATTCCACGGTGGTCGGATGGGCGGGGTCATACCCCTCCCAGGAAAAGCGGATGTGTCGATCGGCGCTGACCTCCTTGACCCATGCCTTCCCTGATACCCCGTACATCTCCCACTCCCAAGTGAGCTCGGCACCCTCTTCCATTCTCCCGCTGCTCTTCGTGTACCAGAACCTCGTTGTGATGGACGGATCGGCGAGGGCCTCGAAGACGTCGTGCGGGGATCGACGGATGAGCATTCCGGTGTCGACCGATGGCGAGTTGGTGAGCTGGAGTGTCACTAGTGCTTCCTCTCTTTCTTGGGGGCGGGTGGTGCCGGCAGCGTGTCGCCGGTCTCGAGCAGAGTCTTGAGGTTGGAGAGGATGTGGGGCCAGCCCTGGCTGATCGTCTCCAGCACGGCGCTGCCGGGCGGGAATTGGTCGTGCACGACCGTCAGCTTGGCCAGCTCGCCGAGCTGCTCGATCTCGAAGGTGACCTTGGAGCGTGGTTCGGCGGCGACTCGGTCCAGGAATTCGTCGCTGAAGCCCACGCCGTTGCCGATCTTCTCGCGCCACTCGGGGGTGAAGGTGTGCCAGGTGTATGAGAGCCGCCTGTAGGGTTGTGCCTCGAGGACCGTCTGCTCGGGATCGGCGATCTTCACGCCGCTCTGATGGACGGTGATCGTCGAGCCTGCCTTCCAGTCGGTCTCAAACGCCACGCCCCAGTAGCGCTCGGTGAACGCCCGGTCGGTGAGCGCCCGCCAGATGCGCTCGGGGGTGGTGTGGATATGGGTCGTGTAGACGAATTAGGGCTTGTCCATGGGGTGGTCCTCCAGTGCTTGCTTCAGATCCCACAGCGCGCGGACCCGCTGGCGGTCGTACTGGTTGATCCATCGCTCTGAGATCTCTTGGATCGGGGCAGGGTTGAGGTAGTGGAGCTTCTCCCGCCCGCGCCAGACGGTTGTCACTAGGTCGGCGGTCTCGAGCACAGCGAGGTGTTTAGAGACCGACTGCCGTGCCATGTCCATGTCGGCGCACAGCTCGCGCAGCGTCTGGCCGCTCCGGGCATTGAGGCTGTCGAGCAGCTGGCGGCGGCCGGGATCGGCCAGCGCCCGAAACACGTCGTCGATATCCGATGGATAGGCAGCCATAAGGCTGCACAATTATATGCAGCCAAGCGGCTGCATGTCACGGCGACGGCGCTTGAGCGGCGGTTCGGAGCGCGCTTAGAGTGCGGTGGAGTACCGGCGTGGTCTCTGAACCGGCGCGCACTGCGGCGTAGATGCTGCGGGCCGGACGGCCGTTGACTGGTCGCCAGGAGATGGCGTCCTCGACTGGGTTGGAGGCACGGGCAAGCCGTGGGACGAGCGCGACGCCGGCCCCGGCGGCTACGAGAGCGAGGACGGCGGTCCAGTCGTTTGTCTGGTGCGCGACATCGGCGGCAAATCCGGACGCCGCGCAGGCCGCCAATGCGATGTCGGTGCACGGGTGTTCCGGGGTCCCGGTGATCCACCGCTCCGTCGCGAGGTCGGCGAGATCGACCGTCGCCGGGCGTGCCAGGTGGTGACCAGCGGGTAGGGCGACGTCCAAGGGGTCCTCGAGGAGCGCCCAGCGGTAATAGCGTGGATCGTTGCGGCGTGGCCCGCCGCGATACTCGACGGTGACGACGAGGTCCAGCTGCTGGTTGTCGAGGGCGGAAAAGCATGCGGGCGCCTCGATTTCGTGGATCATCAGCTCCAGCCGCGGGTGAGCCGCGCGGAGGATCGACAACGCGGGCGCGACCAATGCCGCGACGGCGGTGGCAAACGCTCCTACGCGTACCGTCCCGACTTCACCGGCGTGATGGGCTCGAAGATCGGCCCGAGCTCGCTCGAGCTGAGCGAGGACGGCGTCGGCGTGTTCGAGCAGAAGCCGCGCCTCGGCGGTGAGCCGCACGCCACGCCCCTGCTTGGCGAGCAGCGGGACGCCAACGTCGCGCGCGAGGCCGGCAAGTTGCTGAGACACCGCTGAGGGGGTGAGATGCAGGGCCATGGCCGTGGCGGCCACGGTCCCGCACTCTCCGAGTTGGCGCAGGAGGCGAAGCCGCCGCAGATCGATCGTGAAGTCATCGCTTCGGGATACGATGGCGACAGTTTAGGGCTGGCTGGATGGTCGCTGGCAAGGCATCAGCCGGCCGCGGCGGCAGCTGCGGGCCGGCCCGCACGGGTCGCCGCGACACGGAGCAGCTGCTGGAGCAGCGGATGCGGTTCATCGGCGGTTGAGCGCGCCTGCGGGACGAACAGGATGGCCGCATAGAAGGGGTGGGTCGCTAGCTCGAACACGCGAGCAACACCGTCCTCGGCATCGCGTCCAACCACACGCAAGCCCCCCTCGTCGAGCATCTGCTCATATCGCGGGTTGACCCCGAAGCTGCAGAAGTACTGTTCCTGCACCCGCGCGGTGCCGTAGGCCCTCCCGACGCCTGAGCCCTCCGTCAGGCAGACAGTCCCGGTTCGACCGACCAGCGA
>JAFAZB010000167.1 GCA_019240015.1 Solirubrobacterales bacterium | reverse complement strand
GCGATGGTCGTAGGACAGCGACAGGGGCACCATCAGGCGCGGCTGGAATTCGCTGCCGTTCCAGACCGGCTTCATCGCGCTGCGGGTGACGCCGAGGATCGCGACCTCGGGCGCGTTGACGATCGGTGTGAACGACGTCCCGCCGATGCCGCCCAGCGAGGAGATCGTGAACGTCGAGCCCTGCATCTCCGCCGGCCCGAGCTTCCCCTCCCGCGCCTTGCCCGACAGCTCGGTCAGATCCCGCGCGATGTCGAGCAGGCCCTTTTCGTCGGCGCTCTTGATCACCGGCACGACCAGACCGCCCGGCGTGTCGGCGGCAAAGCCGATGTTGTAGTAGCGCTTGAGGACCAGCTCCTCGCCGTCCAGCGATGCATTGAAGGTCGGGAACGCCTTGAGCGTGGCGACCGAGGCCACGATCAGGAACGAGACCATGGTGACCTTCACGCCCTCGCGGCTGTGTTCCTCGTTTAGCTGCTTGCGCCAGGCCTCGAGCTCGGTGATGTCCGCCTCGTCGTTGTGGGTGACGTGCGGGATCATCACCCAGTTGCGCGCCAGGTTCGGCGCGGAGATCCGCTTGATCCGGGAGCGCTCCACGCGCTCGATCGGGCCTTGCTTCTCGAAGTCGGGCGACGGCCACGGCGGCAGCTCGAGGCCCAAACCGGGGCCGGGCGCCGAAGGCGCCTCCGGCCCCCCCTTAACAAACCCCTCCACGTCGGACTTGATGATCCGGCCCTTGCGACCGCTGCCGCTGACCTGTCTGAGGTCGACCCCCAGCTCGCGGGCGAGCCGCCGGACGGCCGGACTCGCATACACGGGGCCGTCGCCGTCGCCGGACGGCTCGGGGGCCTCGCGGGAGGGCTGCTCGGGGGCGGACTCCTCCTCCGCCTCGAGCGCGCTGCCCACCGCCTCCGGCGCCGCCGCCTCCGTCGGGGCCCCCTCGGAGGCGGCCGCCGCGGCCGCGCTCCCGGTGGACTGCGAGCGATCGCCGTCGCTGCGCTCCATCGTCAGCAGCGCCATCCCCTGCGAGACCTTGTCGCCGATGCCGACCCGGAGCTCCTTGATCGTGCCGGCGAACGGCGCCGGCACGTCCATCGTGGCCTTGTCGGACTCCAGCGTCAGCAGAGGGTCGTCGACCGCGACCACGTCTCCGGGGGAGACCAGGATCTCGATCACCGGCACGTCCTCGAAGTCGCCGATGTCGGGGACTTCGACCGTCAGCGCATCGGTGGCGGTCATCGGCTGGTCGGCATCGGGACCTCGGGATCGAGCTCGTAGCGCTCGATCGCCTCCTGCACCTTGGCAGCATCGAGCTCTCCGGCGTCGGCCAGCGACTTCAGCGCCGCGACGGCCACGTAGTGGCGATCGACCTCGAAGAACCGTCGCAGCGCGCGTCGAGAGTCGCTGCGGCCATAGCCATCGGTCCCGAGCACGCGGTACGGCCCAGGCACCCATTGCCGGATCTGGTCCGGATAGGCGCGAATGTAGTCGGTGGACGCGATCACGGGGCCCTCGCGCCCCGCCAGGCACTCCGACACGTACGACGCACGCGGCTGCTCGAGCGGGTGGAGCATGTTCCACCGCTCGGCCTCGATCCCGTCGCGCCGAAGCTCGGTGAACGAGGTCACGCTCCACACGTCGGCGGCCACGTCGAACTCGGAGCGCAGCAGCTCGGCCGCCGCGGTCACCTCGTTGAGGATCGTGCCCGACCCCAGCAGCTGCACCCGCGGGCCGTCCGATTCCTCGCCCTCGCGCAACAGGTACATACCCTTCAAGATGCCCGCTTGCGCGCCGTCGGGCATCGCCGGGTGGACGTAGTTCTCGTTCATCAACGTGAGGTAGTAGAAGACGTCCTCCTGCTCGACCAGCATTCGACGCAGCCCGTCCTGGATGATCACCGCCACCTCGTAGCCGAACGCGGGGTCGTAAGCGCGGCAGTTGGGGACCACCGAAAACAGCACGTGGCTGTGGCCGTCCTCGTGCTGGAGCCCCTCGCCGTTGAGCGTCGTGCGTCCGGCGGTGCCCCCCAGCAGGAAGCCCCGTGTGCGGCTATCGCCGGCTGCCCACACCAGGTCGCCGACCCGCTGATAGCCGAACATCGAGTAGTAGATGTAGAACGGCACCATCTGCACGCCGTGCGTGCTGTATGAGCTGCCGGCGGCGATGAACGAGGACATCGAGCCGGCCTCGGTGATCCCCTCCTCGAGGATCTGGCCGTGCTCGTCCTCCTTGTAGAACATCAGCTGCTCTGAGTCCTGAGGCTGGTAGAGCTGGCCGAACGGCGAGTAGATCCCAACCTGACGGAACAGGCCCTCCATCCCGAACGTGCGCGACTCGTCGGGGACGATCGGGACGATGTGGCGGCCGATCGCCTTGTCGCGCAGCAGCGCCGCCAGCACCCGGACGAACGCCATCGTGGTCGAGATCTCGCGCTCGCCGGTGCCGTCGAGCTGCGATTGGAAGCGCTCCAGCCCCGGTACCTCGAGCGCCTCGGCGGTGCGCCGTCGGGCGGGCATCACGCCCCCCAGCGCCTCGCGCCGCTCGCGCAGGTACCGCATCTCGGGTGAGTCCGGGGGTGGCTTGTAGTACTCGGCGGCGCGCACCTGCTCGTCGCTCAGTGGCAGCTCGAAGCGATCCCGGAACGCCAGCAGCGCGTCCTCGGTCATCTTCTTCGCCTGGTGGGTGATCATCTGGCCCTCGCCGGAGACCCCCATCCCGTAGCCCTTGATCGTCTTGGCGAGAATCACGGTCGGCTGTCCCTCGTGCCTGACCGCGGCATCGTAGGCGGCGA
>JAFAZB010000472.1 GCA_019240015.1 Solirubrobacterales bacterium | reverse complement strand
CTGGGGACCGCCCGTGACCTGGACCGTGCACAAGCTGATCGTCTGAACTCGACAGCCCACGTGCGCCGCCAGAAACCTGTCCGAATAGCGATCCCTCATCGCGTATGGTGGCCTCGGAGATTCGCGCCCGCGCGAGCTGAAGCGTCTCATATACCCGGCTCGCTGAATTTGGCAGTAAGCCCCGGTCAAACGAAGGCCGCGAGGATTCTCTAATCGCCTGCGACCGCGCGGAGTTGAAGCGCCCGGACGATGCCTGGCGTGACGAAAGCAGAGCTGGGCATCGGCGCTGCGAGAGACGTCGTATTCGCCAGATGCGCGTCTCGGGCTGCTCCTAGGTGTTGCTATCGCGTGGAGGCACTCGCCTCTAGTTCGTCAGCGCTTGAGTCCTTCGCAGCGAGCCCGCCGAAAGCCCTCCGACGACCTCGTTTGACCCGGTTACGAGGTCCGGACATGAGGTTCGTGTCCCGAACCGTGTCCCTAAAGTCGACAGATATGACCCACCACAACCTGCGCTAACTGCTCTCAATCGCCCGCGTTTAGAGCAAATGCCCTGCAAATGAGCGGTTGGGAATCAATCATCTAGACGCGCGGGTGGTGTGCGCGGCGCGCCTAGTGGTGGTGCGGCGCGCCGTGGACCCTGATCACGCGCGCGTAGAACGCGTAGTTGCCAGCCGAGTCGGTCGTGCGCAACACCACTCGGTAGGCGCCGGCGCGCTTGAACGTGTGCGTCGGCCGTCGTCCGTGGGCGCTGCGTCCGTCGCCGAAGAACCAGGCGTAGGAGACGATCGCGCCGTCGGGGTCCAGCGCGGCGGCCGACAGCGTCACCGGCCGGCGGGCCACGGCGCGGGCGGGGGCGTGGAACGTGATCGAGTCGGGCTCGTCGCGCTGCTGGCAGGAGCCGTCGTCGTTGCTCCACTCCTCCTGGAGGAAGTAGCGCCCGCCGGCGATCAGCTCGTTGAATGCGCTCGAGCCGCCGGCACCGGGGAGCTCGCGGCCGAACTGGTCCGCGCATAGATCGCCGTCTTCCTGCCCCGAGCTGTCGACCCAGGCGCTGTCGAACGGGTCAGTGATGGTCTCGTTGTGCTCGTGGCTGAGCGAGGAGATCGACGGGTCGGCGGTACTGGCGTTCGGTCGCGGGTTGCCGGACTGGCAGTGTCCGGCGACCGCGTTGTAGGGAATCACGGCGTACAGCAGCCCGAAGCTGGTGGCCGCGTGGTAGCCGCAGTAGCCGCCGGCATCACCTCCGAGCGCGCAGTTGGTCGAGGTCGCGTCGGTGCAACTGCCAAAACCGTTGGGGGTCAGCAGGAAGTAGACGTCGGTCGGTCCCATCGGCAGCCCGTGGATCCCCACCTGGTGGGTGATCTCGTCCTGCAGCTGTGAGTCGTTGAGACAGACTCCCCACCCGGGCCCCGTCAGCGGTGGCTCGATGCAGCCGTTGGGAGGCAACTGGTCGGTGGCCAGCAGCGCGCCGCCATAGGTCGAGTCGTAGGCGGCCGGCCCCGCGGCGTCCCGGTACTGGCCGGTGAGGCCGTAGACATTGGTGGGCTTGCGGCTGTCGGCAGCGACCCGCGCGAGGAACGTCTCGACCGTCGCCACGTAGCCCGGATCGAAGCTCAGCCCGGAGCCCGCGGGCTGCCAGAAGATCAGGTAGGCGCGGTTGCTGTGCAGGACCGGCCCGCCGCCATAGGGAAGGTTGGCCGCCCTGGCGATCGGCCGACGGTGGAGGTGGGCGCCGGTGGGGATGTCGGGGACGGCGCCGGCGGGGCGAGCGGCGGTCGGGGGCGGGGCGGCGGTCGCGGGCGGGGCGGCGGTCGCGGGCGCCGCGGTGGCAATCGCGAGGGCGGCGGCGGCCAGGGCGGCCGCCCTCCCCGGGGTGCGCGGGCTCACTTGGCCGCGAGCCAGTCGGGGCCGACGCCCACGTCGACCGCCAACGGGGGGTCGAGCTCGTAGGCGCTCTGCATCTGGGCGCGGGCGATCTCGCTGACCTGCTCGGACTCATCCGCCGGGCCCTCGAACAGCAACTCGTCGTGAATCTGGAGCACCAGGCGCGAGCGCAGGCCGGCCTGCGCGATCGCGTGGTCACATTTCACCATCGCCACCTTCATGATGTCGGCGGCGGTGCCCTGGATCACCATGTTGACCGCGAACCGCTCGCCCTGCTTGCGCATCTCCCAGCGGCGAGCCCGCAGCTCCGGGACCTGGCGGCGGCGGCCGAACAGGGTCGAGACGTATCCGCGCTCGGTGCCCTGGGCGATCGTCTCCTCGATGAACCGTCCGACGGCCGGGAACCCCGCCAGATAGCGCTGGATGAACTCGTCCGCCTCGGACTGCGGGATGTCGAGCCGGTCAGCCATTCCGTAGGCCGACAGGCCGTAGACGATCCCGTAGTTGATCATCTTCGCCTTGGAGCGCATCCCGGGGTCAATCTGGTCGGGGGTGACGCCGAACACCCGGCAGGCGGTGGCGGTGTGGACGTCCTCGCCGCGTCCGAAGATCTCCTTCAACACCTGCTCGTCGGCGATGTGGGCCAGCAGCCTCAGCTCGACCTGCGAGTAGTCGGCCGAGACCAGCAGGTCGCCCGGCTCGGCGATGAAGCAGGCCCTGATCTCCCGCCCGAGGGCGGTTCGGATGGGGATGTTCTGGAGGTTGGGGTTGTTGGAGGACAGCCGCCCGGTGGTGGCGGCGGTCTGATTGAACGTGGTGTGCAGCCGGCCGTCGCCCGCGATCAGCAGCGGCAGCGCGTCGAGGTAGGTCTGGGCGAGCTTGGTCAGCTCCCGCCAGCGCTCGATCTTGGCGATCACCGGATGCTCCCCCCTGATCGCCTGCAACACGCGGGCATCGGTCGAGTAGCCGGTCTTGCCACGGCGCTTGCGGGACAGCCCGAGCTTGCCGAACAGGATCTCCTCCAGCTGCTTGGGCGAGCCGAGCGTGAACTCCTCGCCGCACAGCTCGAAGATCTCGCGTTCGAGGCCGTCGGCCTCGGCCTTGACGCGGGTCGAGATCTCGCGCAGCCGCTCCGTGTCGAGCTTGACGCCCGCCTGCTCCATCTTGCGCAGCACCCGTACGAGCGGCAGCTCGACCTGTTCGAGCAGCTCGGTCAAGCCGCGCCCTTGGATCTCCTGGCGTTGCCACTCGGCGAGCGCCTGGGCAAGGATCGCGTCCGCAGCGGTGGGGTCCTCGACCGCGGCGGCCAGCCCCCGCTCTTCGGTGAGCTCGCGGAACGGGTAGGCGCGGCGGGCCGGCTCGAGCAGGTAGGCGGCCACCTCGGTGTCGTGGGCTAGCGTCTGCGGCACCTCCCCGAGGGACTTCGCGTCGTGGGCGATCACGGGCCGCGAGCCCAGCACCTCGACCAGCGCTTCGGGCCGCTCGCACTCGCCCGCCAGCACCTCGGCGCCGCCGGCGGGGTGGACCCCGAACCGCCAGCTCTGCTCGGTCGCGAACAGGGCGTCCTCGGGCTGCTCGGGTGGGCTGGCGGCGACCGCCACGTCGATCTGCGCAAGGTGCTGCACGTCAGCCAGCGTCGCGGCTCTCAGGCGCGCGGTCAGCGCCCGTTCTGCCGTCGGGGCGGGGGCGGCGGCGGCGGCCGAGCCGAGCGCCTCCTCGAGCCGTCGAAGCGGCTCGCGCAGCTCGAAGCGGCGAAACACCTCGCGCAGACGAGAGCGGTCGGGCGACGAGGCGGCGAACTCGGCGACGTCGAGGGCGAGCGGGACGTCGCGACGAGCGGTCGCGAGCTGCTTGGAGACGCGGGCCGCGTCGGCGTGCTCGATCAGGTTCTGCTTGCGCTTGGCGCCGCTGACCTCGTCGACGTGCTCGAGCACCTCCTCCAGCGTTCCGAACCGCTGGAGCAGCTCGGCCGCGGTCTTGTCGCCGATCCCGGGAACGCCGGGGATGTTGTCGCTGGTATCGCCCTTCAGCCCGATGAAGTCGGGGATCAGCTCCGGCGGAATGCCGTAGCGATCGATCACCCCCTCGCGGTCGTAGACGCGGGTGTCCGTGATCCCGCGGGAGGTGGTCATGATCCGCACCCCGTCGCCGACCAGCTGATAGGCGTCGCGGTCGCCGGTCACGACCATCACCGGGACGGGCGGCTGCTCGGTCTTGGCGCGCTCAACGATCGAGGCGATCACGTCGTCGGCCTCGTAGCCGTCGACGGCCAGATTGCGGTACCCGAACGCGTCGACCAGCGGCTCGAGGTGAGGCCACTGCTCCTTGAGCAGGTCGGGCCGGGTGGTGCGCTGCGCCTTGTACTCGGGGTACATCTCCTTGCGCCCCGAGGACCCCGCGTCCCACACCACCACGGTCGCTTGCGGGCCGTAGTCGGTGAGGATCTTGACGAGCATCGAGGCGAATCCGAAGATCGCGTTGGTCGGGATCCCAGTGGAGGTCGAGATCGACTCGGGCAGGGCGAAGAAAGCCCGGTAGGTGAGGCTGTTGCCGTCGATCAGAAAGAGCTCGTTGGCCATGCCGTGGGTTGAGCGTAGCCGGGTGGGCAG
>JAFAZB010000389.1 GCA_019240015.1 Solirubrobacterales bacterium | reverse complement strand
TTCCGCGTCAGCCGCGGCCCTGGGCTGCATGCGGAGCTCGACACGCTGCTCGGTGGCGCGCTGCTGAGAGGGGACGCTTCGCCGGTCGCTGCCTCGGCCTGAGCCCGTCCCCAGGCTCACTTGACGTGCAGGTTTATGCCGAGCAGCAGTAGGGGCCAGAGCGCGATCGCGAGCAGCGCCGAAACGATCGGCTTGAGCGCGCCGACGTTGTTCAGATAGTGATGGGCGGAGGCGACCAGGATGCCCACGATCAAGTAGACGATGCTCCCGAGTCCCGTTCTCCTCATGACTCCCTCTCCTTCGCGTGGGTGGCGCCCCCGCGCGCGGGGGCTACCCGCGGCGGCTCGCGCCTACACGCTCATGCCGGCACCCACGGCCCCCGCCAACCGCCGTACCCGGCCGCCAGCTGCTGGGCCTGCTCGGGTCCCCACGAGCCCTTGTCATAGCGGTGCACGGACGGCGGCGAGTCGAGCAACGGCTGCACGATCCGCCACGTCTCCTCGACGCTGTCCTGGCGGGTGAAATGCGTGCTGTCGCCCGTCAGCGCCGCCCGCAGCAGGACCTCGTACGGGGTGGGGCCCTCACCGCCCTCCTCGGCGAACTCCATGTCCAGCTCGATCTCCGTCGGGCCCTTGCGATCGGCGCGGTGCGCGTCGAGGATCACCCGGATTCCGGTCGCGGGATCGATCTTGATCACCACCTGGCTCGGTTGCGGGCGGCGCGGCGTCGAGGGGAGGAAGTGCAGCGTCGGTGGATGCCTGAACACCAGCCGCAGCTCGGTCTGCGTGACGGGTAGCTGCTTGCCCGCGCGGATGAAGAACGGCACCCCCGACCAGCGCCAGTTGTCGAGCTCGAGCCTGAGCGCGGCGTAGGTCTCGGTCCGTGAGTCCGGCGCCACCCCGTCGATCGACCGATAGCCGTCGTACTGGCCGCGAACGTAGTGGTCCGGATCAGCCCCCGGGATCGCCCTGAAGACGGACAGCTTCGCGTCCTTCAAGGCGTCTGGCTCGCCGCCCGAGGGGGGCTCCATCGCCGCCGCCGCCAGCAGCTGCAGCAGGTGGTTGACGACCACGTCGCGCAGCGCCCCGACCGGATCGTAGAAGTGGCCGCGATCCTCGACGCCGAAGCTCTCGGCCATCGTGATCTGGACGCAGGCCAGGAAGTTGCGGTTCCACACCGGCTCGAGCATGGTGTTCGCAAACCGCAGGTAGAGGATCTCCTCGAGCCCCATCTTGCCGAGGAAATGGTCGATCCGGTACAGCTGCGATTCGTCCAGGAAGCGGTGCAGCTCGGCCGCCAGCTCGCGCGCCGACCGCAGGTCGTGACCGAAGGGTTTCTCGACGACCACCCGGCGGCCCCCCTCCAGCAGGTGCGCGCCGGCCAGGCCCTCGACGACCTTGGCGAACAGCGACGGCGGGATCTCCAGGTAGAAGGCCGGGTCGTGCGCATCGGCGAGCGCTTCCGCCACCTTGCTGTAGGTCTGACGGTCGCCGAAGTCGCCGCCGACGTAGCTGAGCCGGCGGGCCAGCTGTTCGAACACGTGCTCGTCGAGCTGCTCGCCGCTCGCCTCGATCGCTTCGCGGGCGTGGTCGCGCAGCCGATCGTCGGACCAGTCCTCGACAGCGACCCCGATCACCGGGCAGCCCAGCAGCTTCCGCCGCTCCAGCCGGTACAGCGACCGCAGCGTCATCTTCCTCGCCAGATCGCCGGTGATCCCGAACACCACCAGCGCGTCGGCGTCACGGTCGCTCATCGCAGGGCACGCTACAGATCTCGGCGGGAGAATCCGACGATCGCGAGCGATGCGACGATCAGGAGGTATGCCGCCGCCCACAGATCGAGGCCGAGGCTGCCGGCCTGTCCAGAGCCGAACGGTCCGAGGTTGACGAGCAGCCCGGTAAAGCCCGTCTGGTTCGCCGCCAGGCCGTGCAGACCCGCTTGGTAGAGCGCTTCGAACGGCAGCGCGAGTGCGATGTCGTGCGCGATCGTCTCAACCGTGCCGGAAGCCAGCGCGGTCCCGATCGTGTTCAACAGCCCGGCGACGAGCGCGGCGCCGAACACCATGAACATCGCGATGCCGTTGGCGATCGTCGAGAGCATCACCGAGCCGAGCAGGGACAGCGCGATCAGGATCGTCACCGCTGCGGCGAGCGCCACTCCCGGGCCGACGATCTGATCTGGATAGCGCCCGCCGGCGATGTGCACGACCTCGATCACGGCGGCGTACAGCGCGACCACGTAGACGACGCACACCCCGGTGGCGCCGGCGAACCGGCCGAGCAGGAGCTCCGAGCGACGAGGCGGGCGCACCACCAGCGGCTGCAGCAGTCCCCGCTCCGCGTCACCGCGCACGGCCCCGACGGTCAAGAACACCGCGAGCACGGTGCCGAGAAACAAGGTCGCGAACATCCCGAGCCCGACCAGCGTCACGGTCGCGAGCCCACCCGTGTCGAGCGTGCCGCGGCCAGGCGAGAGCGTGTTCAGTCGGGCAAACGCCTCGGCGGTCGCGAACGCGAACAGGGCCACGAACGCGAGGCTGAGCGCGACGACGATCACGAACACGCGACGGCGAATGCTCTCCTGGAGAACGTGGCGGGCGATGATCAGCGCCGGGCTCACTCGGGCGTGACCGCCTCCAGGTAGACGTCCTCGAGCGTGGAGCGAACCACACGCACCTCGTAGATCTGCTGCCCCTCTCCAACGAGCGATGCGACGATCGCCGGCGCGTCTTCGCGCGTCGCCGTCGGAAAGCGCCGCAGTCCTGCTGCGGTGTGCACTTCGATGCCTCCGGCCCTGGTCAGCTCGGACGGGCGGCCGGCCGCCGTGACGCGGCCGCCGGACAGGATCACCACCCGATCGCAGACGAGCTCGATCTCGCTGAGCAGATGCGAGTTGAGCAGCACGGCCACCCCCCGCGTGCGCAGCTCCTCGAGTAGCTCGCGAACCGCGCGCCGTCCTGCCGGGTCAAGCGCGCTGGTCGGCTCATCGAGCAACAACAGCGGCGGCGCGCCGATCAGCGCCTGGGCGATGCCGAGCCGCTGCTGCATCCCCTTGGACATCGTCTCGACCCGGCGCTCGCCCGCGTCGCTCAACCCCACCAACTCCAGCAGCTCGTCCCGCTCGCTTGCCCCACCGGTCGACCGCGCGAGCCGTTGGTGCAGCGCAAGCACCTCGGCGCCGGTACACCATCCAGGGAACCGAAACAGCTCGGCGAGATAGCCCAGCGCTGCTCGAGCGGGCGCGGTGCCGGCGCGGTGGCCGCACACCGTTACCGTCCCGGCGCTCGCACGCGTGAGCCCGCACGCGATCTTGACGAGCGTCGTCTTCCCGGCCCCGTTTGGCCCGATCAGCCCGACCAGCTCGCCCCGGCGCACGGTCAACTCGACACCTGCGAGCGCCGTGACCGAGCCGTAGCGCTTGTACAGGGCCGTGGCCGCGACCGCGGCCGTGTCGCTCATCCGCCGCGGCCCGCGGCTCGCTTGCGCGAGGCCTGGCCGCGCGCCCGCAACTTGAACGCGAGCGCGATGTCCTGCGCGCTCGGGGATCCGTCGCGCCCGGTCTCGAGCACGCACGGCAAACGCTCGAAGCGGGGCTCGGACAGGAACGCCGCGCAGCCGCGCTCGCCGAGCTCGCCTTCGCCGAGCAGCGCGTGTCGGTCGCGATTGGAGCCCAGCCTCGTGATCGAGTCGTTGAGGTGCAGGGAGCGCAGGCGGCTCAGGCCGACCACCCGGTCGAACTCGTCCAGTGTCTCACGCAGGCTCGCGGGGGTCCGCACGTCATACCCGGACGCGAGCAGGTGGCAAGAGTCCAGGCACACGCCCAGCCGGCGCGAGTCGCCAGCCGCCTCGAGCAGCCTCGCCAGCTCGTCGAACGAGCGCCCCAGCGTGCCGCCGGCGCCCGCGGTGTCCTCGAGATGCAGCGAGCAGCGTTCTGTCTGCTCCAGCGCCTCCTTGATCACCTTTCCCGCTCGCCTAACCGCCACGGGCACCTTCCCCTGCTTCGCCGATCCCGGATGCAGCACGACGCCGACCGCGCCGATCGCGTCGCCTACGCGCAGCGACTGGACCAGAGATGCCAGCGACTTGCGCCGGATCTCCCGGTCCTCCGAGGCGCAGTTCAGCAGATACACGGCGTGGATCAGAACCGCGCTGATCTGGCTGGCATGCATGGCCTCCCGGAACGCCGTGAAGTCCTTCTCGCCGTACGCGGTGGGGCGCCACATGCGCGGAGACTGGTTGAAGATCTGAATCGCCTCGCAGCCCCGCTGCGCTCCGCGCTCGATCGCCTTCGCGAGTCCGCCGGCCGGAGAGACGTGGGCGCCGATTAGCATGGGAGGTCGGTCTGATGCGCGTTCGCTTTGCACCCTCCCCCACCGGGGCGCTCCACATCGGGGGTGCCCGCACGGCTCTGTACAACTGGCTGCTGGCGCGAGGTCAGGGCGGTGTGCTGGTGCTGCGGATCGAAGATACCGACCGTGCTCGATCGACCGAGGAGAACGTCGAGCAGATCCTCGATGCGTTGCGATGGCTGAAGCTCGATTGGGACGAGGGGCCGATTTTCCAGTCCCAGCGGGCCGCTCGCCACGCCGAGGCCTTGGAGCGACTGCTCGCGGACGGGCGCGCGTATCGCTCGAGCGCGACGGCCGACGACGTCAGGTCCTACAAGGAGCGCCACGGGCATGACCGGGGTTTCAGAGGGCAGCCCGAAGCTGCCGGGGCCGTGCGGCTGCGCGTGCCCGACCACGGCGAGACCGTCGTCGACGACGTGATCCGGGGCGAGACCCGGTTTCCGAACGCCAGCATGGACGATCCGGTGATCGCCCGCGCGGACGGCTCGGTGCTCTACAACTTTGCGGTCGCCGTTGACGATCTCGACGCCGCGATCACGCACGTGGTCAGGGGCGATGACCATCTCTCGAACACGCCCAAGCAGCTGCTCGTGTTCGAGGCCCTCGGCGCCGGGGCTCCCCGCTACGCGCATCTGCCCTTGCTCCACGGGCCGGACGGCCGCAAGCTCTCAAAGCGCCACGGCGCGAGCTCGGTGCAGGAGCTCCGCGCCGCGGGCTACCTGCCCGAGGCGGTCGACAACTACATCGCGCTGCTCGGCGCGGGGTTCGCGGCAGACGAAGAGCTGTTCAGCCTCTCGGAGCTGGCTGAGCGCTTCCGCCTCGAGCGGGTGTCCAGAAACCCGGCGGTATTCGACGAGCGCAAGCTGCGCCACGTGAACGGATGGTGGCTGCGCCGGTTGAGCCTGGATGACCTCGTGGCGCGGCTCGAGCAATTCACCGGGCGCGGCGGTCTGCAAGGCGCGGTGGAGATCTCGGCCGAGAAGATCCAGACGCTGGCCGAGTTCTGGCCGCTGGCCGGGTTCGTGTTCGACGGGCCCGCCGAGGATCGCAGCGCGTTCGAACGCGCGATCTGCGCCGACGGCGGCGTGCAGGCGCTCCGGGACGCCCGAGACTCGCTGGCTCGGGCCGAGCCGTTCACCGAGCGAATGGTCGAGCAGGCGTTGCGGGGGGTCGTCGAGCGGCGTGGCGGCAAGCCGGGCGCGGTGTTTCAGCCGGTCCGGGTGGCGCTTGCGGGCACCACGGTCTCTCCGGGCATCTTCGAGACGGTGGCGCTCCTCGGACGCGAGGAGACACTCGGCCGGATCGACCGCGCGTTGGAGCGAGCCGAGGGGTGTTAAAGCTCACCAACAGCCGGCGTGAGGAATCGCACAAACGGCTAAAGCCACGGCCACTTCTTGCCGATGGATGGCCATGGGCGGGGATACGCCCGAACCTGTCCGTCCGGTTCTCAGAGAAGTGAGTGGCCCGTCCGTGGCAAGCGTAGCGCAAGCAAAATCCGCGCCGACAGATCCATACGCAGCGCGCGAGCGGCATCACAACGAGGGTCACGGCCGTCGCTTGACCGCCGCCTTCGAGGCCTTGGAGGCGTTTCCGGTGTTGGCGGAGTCGCGCAACCGGGTGCTGCGCCTATTCGAGGACGGTGAGCCTTCGACCTCGGACGTGGTGGCGGCGATCGAGGCGGACGTCGCGCTGGCGGTCACCGTGCTGAGGCTCGCCAACCAGGTGGAAGGTCGCACCCGGGGGCGGGTCGAGAGCGCCGTGAAGGGCGTCGAGGTCCTCTCGTTGCGGACCGTGCAAGCGATCGCCAACCGTGCCCGGACGTTTGACTTCTTCGAGCGCACCGCCGTCTGGCAGGGGATCCCGGAGCGCTTCCGGCTGCATGCGGTGGCCACGCAGCGCGCCGCCGACCGACTGGCCCGCGAAGTGGGGTACGAGTGGCGGGACCGCTTGATGGTGACGGCGCTCCTGCACGACATCGGCAAGCTGGTGCTGGTCCACGCCTACCCCGGCTATCCACGACAGATCCACGGCGAAGCGCGTACGCCGGAGGAGCGGATCCAGCGCGAGCGCCGGGAGCTGGGCGTCGATCACGCTCTGGTCGGCGGTGTGCTGGCGCGCCGGTGGGGGCTGCCGAAGTCGATCGCCAGCGTGATCGAGCGACATCACGCTGACGAGTGTGACGGCGAGGCGGCGCTGGTTCGGCTGGCCGACATGCTCGCTCACTACGTGCTGGGAGGAGCGGTCTCCCCGTCCGAGCTGCTGGCGGTCGCCCGCATCGTCGGCGTGACTCCCGCCGACCTGCGGACGGTCATGTACGAGCTTCCACTCCCGGTCGCGGGAGGGCGCCCGCGGCAGATCGACCCGTGCCCGATGTCGAGCCGCGAGATCGACGTGCTCCGCCGACTGGCGCGCGGGATGGTCTACAAGCAGATCGCGAGCGAGCTGGGGCTCTCCACCAGCACCGTGCGGACCCATCTGCACAACGTGTACGGCAAGCTCGGCGCGATGGACCGCGCCCAGGCCGTGCTGATCGCCACCGAGCGCGGCTGGATCTGATCGACCGCCGACGAGCGGCCGGCCGGGCGCCGGGAGGCTACGATCGCGCGGCATGATCTCGATCACCACGAAGTCCCCGTACGCGCTGAGCGCGCTGATCGAGCTCTATCGCCGGGGTGACGCCACGCCGGTCCCGATCGCCGAGCTCGCCCGCCGCAGGGGGATCCCGGTCCAGTTCCTGGAGCAGCTGTTCGCGACGCTGCGCCGGGCGGGCATCCTGCGCTCACAGCGGGGAGTCAAAGGCGGCTACAGCTTCGCCCGGCCGGCCACCGAGGTGTCGGTGCTGGAGATCGTGGAGCTGCTCGACGGCCCGGTCGGCCAAGGCGCCAGCGGCGTGTTCGCGGACGCCGCCGCGGCGGCGCGGACGGTGCTGGTGGACGTCACCGTGGCCTCGGCGGCCGAGCAGGAGCAGCGAGCGCCGATGTATCACATCTGAGCGCTCTGAGATGTGCCTGCTCAGGCGGGCTTTGAGCCGGTGATCAACAGCGCCGTGTAGATCTTGTCGACGCCTTCGCGTCCGATCCCCTCGGCCGCGAAGAACCGCTCGGCGTAGGCGTGCAGTCCCTGGGGGCGGTGGCGGGAGTACAGGCGCAGCGCGCCGAGGATCAGGCCGGTGACGCCGGCGTAGCGGCCCAGCGGTCCGACGACTCGCTCGCGCCGCCAGCGGCGGTCGCGCCACCAGGTCTCATCGAGCCGCAGGGTCAGCTGCTCGAGTAGCCCCCGAACGCCGCACGTCAGAGGCACGCACTCCGCCACCTCAAACCCTGCCTTGGCGAGGGCGTGGCGAAGGCCCTGCTGCGTCCACCGATGAAGATCGAGCGGGCACGGATGGTCCTCCCAGATCCCGTGCGTCGTCAATACCAGCTGCCCGCCCGGCCGGAGCATGCGCAGCGCGTCCGTCAGGTAGGCGTGCGGATCCTCCACGTGCTCGAGCACCTGGGTCGAGAGGATGCCGTCGAAGGCCTCGTCGGGGGCAGGACAGGGCCGATCTGGCTCGAGCGCATAGTCGAGCCCGCGTGCGAACTCCGCGTCGGTCGCAAAATCCGCGCGTCGCACTTCGGCCTCGCTCATGAACCGCAGATAGGGAGAACTGGCGGCGCCGTAGTCCAGCCAGGTCCCGCGGGCGCGCTCCAGGCGCGGGCGAAGGGCCCGTTGCAGATCGACCAGGTGGAGGTAGTGCTGATCGCCGGGGCGAGGTTCGTAGCGCTTGCGCGAGTACTCCTCGCCGAAGACATTGAAGGCGGGCTCGTCGGTCGGCGCCGCGTCCAGCTGGGACATGGGACCAGAGTATTGCGATCAGGTCGTGCGCAGCGCGAGCACGGTCACGGAGTAGGCCGGGAACGTGTAGCCGAAGGTCGCTCCGAGCTTGCCGAGCCCGTGCTCGGTGGGTGAGACCGCGCCGGGGTCCGCGAGCGAGTTGCTCGCCGCCGGATCGCCCGTCAGGACCGTGGCCGTGCCGCCCGTCGCTCCGCCCCTCAGGCCGTTCAGCCTGACCGCGATTCGCGTCGCCGCGCCGCCGTCGTTCACCACCACCACGTAGGTGCGTCCGCGCCCGTGGCTGGCGACTTCGAACAGGTGCGAGCCGGCTGCGCTCAGCGAAGACCCGATCACGCGCTGCCCGTGCCCGCTCGAGAGCATCCTCAGCACCCAGTACGAAGGTGAGCCGAAGCTCGTCAGGCCGTTGTAGCCGATCAGGTTCGTCGGCCAGGTGGGGGAGTTGACGTTCACGAGCAGCGGCGCGTAGGACGCGCCGATCACCAGGTCGGCGTTGCGCTCGATGCCGGTCAGGAACGCGGCCTCGCCCAGCGCGCCGGCGAGCGTGCCGGTCGGCGATCCCTGAGTGGCGGCGTACTCGCCGACGATGATCTTCGGCCCGCGGCGGCTCACGTGGTCGAACAGGTGGGCCTGCTCGACGAAGTAGGCCGGATCGTCGTTGTAGAAATGCTCGTCGAGGATCTGCATCGGGCGAGTGCTCACCGGCGATGTCGCGACCAGCTTCAGCCGTGGGTAGGCCGCCCTGATCGCGTCGTAGAACGCCGGATACCTGTAGGCGTTGTAGCTGCCGGAGGGGTCGAGATTGTCCTCGTTGCCGACCTCGACCATCCGCACGTCGAACGGGGCGGGATGGCCATCGGCGGCGCGCTGGGCTCCCCAATATGAGCTAGTGGGACCGATCGCGTACTGGATCTCGTCGAGCGCGTCCTGCACGTAGGGCTGGAGCTGGGCGCGGGGCACCACCTCGCCGAGCAGCGAGTAGCCCGTGTAGACGGCCAGGACCGGTTGGGCGTGAAGCTGCTCCGCCAGCTCGAGCCACTCGAGCAGTCCGAGGCCGTCCTGGGACCAGTATCCCCAGGCGGTGTTGTCGTGACCGGGACGGTCGATCACCGGGCCGATCGTTTGCTTCCAATCGAACCGCGTAGCGATCGTGGCGCCTTCGAGGTAGTTGCCGCCCGGGATGCGGAAGTAGCCCGGATGCAGCGCGGCGAGCTTCTGCATCAGATCGACGCGGAATCCGTTTGCCACGTGGTCGTAGGTCGGCGGGAACAGCGACACCTGCGCGAACCAGATCGTGCTGCCGGAGTCCAGCGGGTCACCGGTCGTGATCACCAGCCGGTTGTTGAGCGTCGCCGGGAGGCGATGTGGTGTCGTGATCAGCGCCGTGTACCGCGCCCAGCCGTTGCTCACGCGGCCGATCGGGGTCGCGGCCAAGACGCGATTCTCGAGCAGGCTGATCAGGCTGGCCGTCAGCACGCCCGACGCCGGCCTGCTGGACTTGGCGT
>JAFAZB010000177.1 GCA_019240015.1 Solirubrobacterales bacterium | reverse complement strand
TTCCAGATCCGGCTCGCGACCGCGTCCTGCTCGGCCTTGCTCGCCAGATAGGCGGCGGGGCCGGTGCCGCCGAATCCCGCCCAGGTGCTCGGGATGATCTGGTAGTAGCCCGAGGCGCCGGCGCTGTTCGGGGGCAGGTTCTGCCCGCCCGATTCGCACAGCACGATCGCGTAGGGGATTGCCCAGCCGCCCGTGGGACCGAGCGCCGGCAGCGACGAGCCGCTCGAAGCGGCCTGCTGGGCTGCCGCCTGCTGGGCCTGCAGCTTCGAGATCTGGGACTGGAGCTGCGAGCCACGTGCCCTGCTGGCCTGGAGGGCCGCCTGTTGGGCGGCCATCGCCTGGCGTAGCGCGCCCTGCTTTGACTGCAGCAGCGCGTTCATGCCCGCCAGTGCCTGGGCGCGGACGGCGGCCGACTCGGTGATCTGGCGCTCGGATGCCTCGAGCTGGGCGAGCTGGCGCGCCGCCTCGTCGGCCTGGGCCTTGGCGGCGCGAGTGATCGCGATGATCGCCTGCTGTTGCAGCTCGGCCCGGCGAAGGAAGTCCACCCGCTCCAGCAGGTCGGCAAAGCCCCGGGCCTCGAGCACCACCGACACCAGGTCCGGCTTGTCGTCTTCGTAGCTGCTCACCAGTTGGCGTGAGAGCAGCAGCCGGGCACGGGCCAGCCGCGCCCGGAGGATCGCGAGCACCCGCCGCTCGGCGCTCAGCCGCCCCTGGACTCGGGTCAGTTGGTCCCGGTCTCGGGCGAGGTCCGCGCGCACGCTCGCCTCGCGCGACTGGACCAGTGCGATCTGGCTGTCGAGCGAGGAGATCACCTGCGAGAGGCCCCCGATGCTGGCCGACAGCGAGTGCTGGCGGGATTGCTGCTGGCTGAGCTGCGAGTTCAGCTGGTCGATGCTGGGCGAGGCGACCGAGCTCAGGGGCAGGGCGGCGGCAGCACACAGCACCGCCACGATTGCGATCGCGGCAGGCACCAGCCGAGTGCGTGCAGTGCGCCGACGAGAGCTCATGTCTGGGCCGACGGGGTTAGCTGTCGGGCTCGCGCATCGCGGCGACGCGCTACGCAGCCATCAGGCTGCGATTCGCCCCGGAGAGACTTTGGGCCCCCCGCTCCCCCGCTGTTAGCGGGGAATTTGGCGCCGCGACGATATCAGGAAGCGCCCCCTTGCGGCCAAAACGTATCCTGCACGCCGGTGGCGGACCGGCGGCGCCAGATCCTCGAGCGCGTACGGACCACGCCGGCGGGGTTCGTACGCACCTACGGAGATGTCTCCCCGGGCGCGCCCCGGATGGCCGGCGCAGTGCTGCATGCCTGCGAGGACGCCTCGGTCCCCTGGCACCGGATCGTCCGGGCCGACGGCTCGCTGGCGAAGGGCGCCGCCCAGCGGCGGCTGCTGGAGCGCGAGGGGGTGCCGTTCGCGGGTAGCAGGGTGGACATGCGGGTCGCCCGACTCCCCGAGCCGTGATGTGGCTCCAGCGCGAAATCAGCCTCGACCCCCGGCCGCGCGGGTTTCATCTCGTGACCGAGCAGGTGGTCGAGGCGATCCCCGAGCTCGACCGGCTCGAAGTCGGGCTGCTGCACCTGCTGATCCTGCACACCTCGGCCTCGCTGTCGCTGAACGAGAACGCCTCGCCCGACGTGCGCCGGGACTTCGAGCGCTGGTTCAGCGATGCCGTTCCGGAGGGTGCCCCCTTCTGGACCCACACCGTGGAGGGGCCCGACGACATGCCCGCGCACATCAAGGCGGCTCTGCTCGGACCTTCGCTGACGCTGCCGGTCGCCGGCGGAAGGCTGGCGCTCGGCACCTGGCAGGGGGTCTATCTGTGCGAGCACCGTGAGCGTGGGGGAGCGCGCTCACTGCTGGCGACGGTCTGGGGCGCCACCGAGAGCTGATCGACCAGCCGGTGCTCGCGGAGCACCGTCTGCCGCTCGCTCATGCGGCGAACAGCCGCAGCGCGGGCTGGCGCTCGCCGCGCAAGATCGCGAGGTCCACCTCGACGCAGTCGATCCCTCGCGCGCCGGCCAGCACCGCCGCCTGCGGCTTGATCACCTGGGCGGCCAGCACCCCACGGCACGATCCCAGCGCCGGATCCGCCCGGATCCGCTCCAGGTAGCGCGCCAGCTGCTCGACCGCCTCGATCCCGGCCACACGCTTGATCTCGACCGCCACCCAGCGCTCGTGCGCGTCGCGGCACATCAGGTCGACCGGGCCGATGTCGGTGGGCCACTCCCGGCGTACCAGCCGAAGGCCCTCTCCGCACCAGTCGGGGCGCTCTGCGAGCAGCTCCTGGAGGTGGGCTTCGACGCCGTCCTTGGCAAGCGCGTCCTCGACGCCCGGCGCCGCCATCTCGTGCGTTACGTCCGAGAGCACCTCGGCGATCTTGATCTCGAGCCGGTCCTCGCCGGCTCCGGCCCGCTTGCGCACCACGATGCCGTCCGGCGACTCCTCGATCACCGTCGGCGGCGACATCCAGTTGAGCGGCTTGACGCTGACACCGCCGTGATCTGAGAACACCATGAAGGTTCCGTCCGCCTTGACCATCAGCAGCCTGACGGCCTCGGCCAGCTGGGTGCGCAGGCGGCCGGAATAGGTGATCGCGCAGCGTGCAACCAGCAGTCGCATCCAGACAGCCTAGGCTCGCGATCGGACTACAAGCGCCCGGCGCGGGGGGCGCCGCCCACGACGTCGTGCCTATGATCCGCGCACGATGCGCAACCAGCTGCGCCCCCTGTTCGACCGGGTCGTGATCAAGGAGCTCGACCCGGATCGCGTGCGCCGCTCGGGCCTGCTCGTGCCGCCGGGCTCGGATGAGCCGCCGCCCCAGCACGGGATCGTGCTCGCCGTCGGCCCGGGACTCGACTGGTGGGACCACGTCGGGGTCCACATGCCGGTGCGGCCCGGCGATCATGTGGTGTTCCCGGCTGCGGCCGGCACCTGGGTGGAGGTCGACGAGGAGCGGCTGCTGGTCTGCCGTGTCGGTGAGCTGCTGGGCGTGCTCGAGCAGGTCGAGCAGTGTCCCGCCTGCGGCGGCCGCGCGCTGGGGCCGCAGGAGTCCTGCCCGGTGTGCGGCCGGGAAGGCTCCGTGGCGTCGTCCTAGGCGGCACCGGGCCCGCCCGGGTGGATCGGGCAGGTTCCGGGCCCAGGGCGCCGCGTAAGGGCGCCACACGGGCGGTGAGGACCTCAGCGGACCAGAGACCCGGCTGACGCGGGCGCGCGCGCCCACCCCGCGAGCGCGGGCGACAGCCGCCGCCCTACGCAGCGCTCCGCTGGCCCAGCCCGCGCGGGGCCGCCGAGGTCACCCGCGCGAGCAGCTCCGACACCTCGGGATCGCCGCGCAGCGACAGCGCGTGCCGGCAGGCGTCGGCGCACTCGGCCAGTCGGTCGGTACGGGCCAGGGCGTGGGCGTAGCTCGACCAGGCGACGGGCGAGCGCGGCTCGATCCGGGTCGCGGCCTGCGCCGCCGAGACCTCCGCGCCGACGTCTCCCGCCAGGTGATACGCGAGCGCGAGGTCCAGCAGCCCCTCGACCGACGGCCCCACGTCCCGCGCGCGCTCCAGCGCCGAAATCGCTCCGGGGCGGTCCATCAGCCGCAGCCGCAGCCGGCCCAGGCGTTCCCATGCCGAAGCGTCGCCGGGCGCCCGGGAGGCCTCCCGGGCGGCCGCATCGGCGGCCAGGTCGAATGCCCCCATGTCCTCGTAGATGCGGGCCGCAAATCGCTCCGGGGTCGGCCGGTCGGTGTCGATCCGGGCCCAGTCGCGGACCGCGCGGGCGGCCGCGGGCAGGTTGCCCGCCTGCCAGAAGGCGGCCGTCAGCAGCCGCAGCACGGCCGGGTTCTCGGGCTCCGCATCCCGCGCGTAGACCAGCCGCTGGGCGGCGAGCGCGGGGTCGCCCTCGGCCAGCGCGTGCTGGGCGGCGGTCATGAAGCGCTGTACGCGCGCCGACGCGGCGTCGGGCTTCGAGAAGTCAACGAACTGAAGCGAGCCCGCGGGCACGGTCCGCACGCCGATCGAGAACAGGACCCGGGCCCACTGCTGGACGTCGTCCTCATCGCCCGAGAAGTAGATCCCGGTGACGGTTCCCACCCCCCACTCCGGATAGGACAGGCAGCGAGCGTAGCGATGCACGACCGAGTGATCGGGAACCCGAGAGCCAAACGGGTCGTGCTTGGCGCGCTCCTCGGCGGCCGTCCGCGCGCGTTGCTCCGCCTCGTACGCGCGCCGCCCAGCGTCGGCACGCGCCTTGCGCGCCGCCGCCGCCGAGACCTTGACCGCGCCGCGAGTTACGCGCCCTCCCCGCGAGCTCTCGGCGAGCTCCGCGAGCTGGTCGGCGGCCTCGTTGATCGCCTGGAGGTGACGCTGGTGCTCGTGCTGGCGCCCGGGTGGCGCGATGTCGGGGTGCCACCGCTTGGCCATCCGCCGCCGCGCCAGCTGCACCGTCCGCTGATCGAACGGGGGTTCGAGCTCGAGCAGCAGCAGCGCCTGTTCCACGTCGAGAATCCGCGGCATGACCCACGTACGTTAGCGAGCATGCGCCGGCGCGCGCATGCGCGCGCCGGTGGGTCGGCGCATGCGCCGACCCAGGCGGGGGCGCATGCGCCCCCGCCCCTGGATGATCGATGCAACAAGTTTGTGGCAATAGCCCCGCGGCCGGCGCCTGTGACCTATGTTCGCGCGGATGGGCGGCAGCAGGTCTCGGCTCGGCGGTCTGGCGGTGGTCGGGGGCGTGGTCGCGGGGATCGCGCTCTCCGGCCTGATCGCGGGATTGCTGGCGCTACTGCTCGTGCAGTTCGGCGCGCCGGGCGGCTGCCCGTCCGCCACGGCGGGGCCGGGAGGCGCGATCGTGCTCGGGCCGGCGGGCAGCGGACAGCTCGTCGGCGCGACCGAATACGGGGGCCCGGGAGACCCGAGCAGCGGGACGGTCGGCGCCTCGGGCGCGAACCTGCTCGCGCACCCGGACAGTTATGCCGAGCTGGGCGGCTACACGTTCCAGACCGCCACGGCGATGGGCGGGCTCGCGTACATGACCCCGCTGCGGGTCACCTGGCAGAACCGCTCGGCGATCGCCTACAAGCGCGACTTCGGCTTGGGCGGCGGCCCAGTGGACGGGCTACCCCGGGTGATCGACCTGTGGTGGCAGCTCGCGGGCAGCCTCGGGATCCCCTACGAGGGCGGACTGTGGTCGGGGCCGGTGCGCGTGCAGCGCACACCCGAGACGGGCGCCGGGAGCCTCCTCGGTCAAGCTCCCGCCGCCACGCTCGCGTCGCCCGGCCAGGGGGATCCCGCCTCGTGTGCGCCTGGCGCCCTCGCCGGGTTGCCGGTGACCGCAGGGCCGCGGGCCCGGCTGCTCGCAGACGGCTCGGCCGCCGCGCCGCAGGGCGCCCCGCTGGCGGTCAAGGAGATGATCGCCGCCGGCAACCAGATCGTGGGCAAGCCTTATCTCTACGGCGGCGGACACGGTCTGCCGCTCGACGAGGTGGCGCCCGCGTACGACTGCTCGAGCAGCGTC
>JAFAZB010000338.1 GCA_019240015.1 Solirubrobacterales bacterium | reverse complement strand
GCGCCTGCGCGTGTCGCTGGTCTTCGATCGCGTCGCGCACCAGCGAGGCGAGCGCCTGCCAGGTGGTCGCGACCCCCTCGCCTCGCACCGAGCCGTCGACGAGCACGAAATACGGGGCCGCGGGCACCTGATAGTCCTCCCAGGCGTGGGAGGACATCACCACCGGGACGTCCGCCGGGGCGAGCGAGCGCAGGCGGGCAGGGCTTTCCCGATCCGCCTCGTGGGTGACGATCACCGTCTGGGCCATCGTCGCGAGCCGGCGCTCGCCGAGCGTTTCCCAGAAACCGGCGCAGCTGCCGCAGCCGGTGGTCAGGAAAGCAAGCAGCGTCGGGGCGCCATCGCCGCCACCGAAGTCGAGCGTCACCAGGTCCCCGTCCGGGGTCGTCCCGTCGAGGGTGGGCGCCGGCGGCTCAGCGCCACGCGGCGGCGGGGCTGGCGCCGGGATCGGGGACACCTCTGCGGGCGGACCGAGGCGCCGCAGGATCTCCGCGTGGCTTCGCAGCAGACCGGCGACCAGCACCACCAGTACCACCAGCAACAACGTCTCGACCGAAACCACCGCCACCATCAAACGCCACCTCCCCCCGGCAGCTGGACCGCGAGGCCCTGCAGGCAACCCGCCTCATGCGCGCAAGTGTTGTCGTCGACCATCTCGGTGCCGTTGCAGTTCAGCCCCGGGACGGTCGCCGGGTTCTGGCAGATCACCAGCCTGCAGACGACCTCGGTCGTGCCGGCGACCTGGGTATTGCACTGTCCATAGCGGAAGTGGTTGCAGTCGACCCGGCGACGCCCGCAGTCTCCGTTCGCGCACTGACAGCCGCCCGGGAACACATGCCCCGGGATCCGGTTGCAGTCGAGGTAGTAGCGCACCCCCTCCTGGTGACAGAGGCCACTGCCCTGATAGCTGGTGCACTTCCACCAGCCCGCGACGTAGGTCCCGGCCGGGCACCTGTTGTGTCCGCCCTGGATCTCGCAGCAGAACGCCGTGTAGCCGTCGGTGCACAGCCCCGAGGAGCAGCTCTGGGGGGCGATCACCGCCCACGCCGTCTGCGGACGCAGCAGGTAGCGCGCCGGCGCGACCGCGAGCGCCGACCCGGCGAGCGCGGCCCGCGCGAGCAGCCCTCGCCGGGAGGTGCGGCGCTCCAACAGCGAACCGAGCGCCCGGGCGAGATGCGTGCCGCCGTTCACGAGACGCTCCAAGCGCGCCAGGCCCGCGGCAGGGCGGTGTAGGCGAGCACCGTCGCGTACGCCGCCCCGGCGATGCCGGCCGCCAGCGTCGCGGCGAGGACCGGTGGCCGCGTGATGATCCATCCGGCGCCGTGTGGGGTTGACAGCGCGCTCGCGAGCGCGAGCGCGGCCAGCGCCGCGCTCAGGCTGGACTGACCGAGCGACGCAGGGGTGTCGCCCCCGCCGAAGCATCCGCACGAGGCGGAGGAGCGCGCCAGCGCCACCGATAGACCTGCGAACCCGCCATATGTGCACGCCAGCAGCCCCGACCCCGGCGGGCTGGGCGTGAGCAGGCACCAGGCGCCGAGCGCGAGCTCGGCCGCCGCAAACGCCCGCACTACCGCCGCGCCAACCACCAGGCCTGCGGATCGCAGCGCACGTACCGCACCAGCGGGGGAGTGCAGCTTGGCTACGCCGGCGATACACAGCACGATCGCGGCGACCGCATGGGGGGCGGTGAGGAGGTCAGCCAAGCGCTACCGCCTCCACCCGTCGCCCGCTCCCCGCTCCAGGATGCTGCTCGCGGCGCTGGCGGGATCCAGCTCGCGCGAGACGACCCGGTCCAGCAGCTCCTTGACATCGGTGTCCTCGTTGACCGACGCCTCCAACTCGCGACGCATGCGCAACGTGGCGATCGCCAGCACCTCGTTCATCAGGTTGCGCCGGCGGCGCTCCATCAAGGTGCCTGCGCGCTCGATGTACTGGCGATGCGCGGACATTCTGTCGGCGAGCTCCTCGACCCCCTCCCCGCGCGTCGCCTCGGTCTTGACGATCGGGATCTCCCAGTCCGCGCGCGGACCGAGCGCCAGGACCCCTTTGATCTCCCGCACCATCGTCTCGGTCAGCGGGTGGTCGGCCTTGTTGACGACGATCACGTCAGGGATCTCCATCACTCCGGCCTTGAGTGCCTGGATTGAATCACCGGAGCCGGGCATCAGCACCAGCACCACCGTGTCGGCGTGGTCGATGATGTCGACGTCGGCCTGCCCGACGCCGACCGTCTCGAGCAAGATCACGTCGCGACCCGAGGCGTCCATCAGCAGGGCGGCCTGAAGCGCCGCTTCGCTGAGGCCGCCCAGCGCGCCGCGATTGGCCATCGAGCGGATGAACACCCCGGGATCCAGGAAATGGTCCGACAAGCGGATCCGGTCGCCAAGCAGCGCTCCTTGGGTAAACGGCGAGGACGGATCGATCGAGAGCACGGCGACGCTCCGCTCCCGTTCGCGCTCGAGTTTCGTCAGCGCACCCAGCAAGGTCGACTTCCCGACGCCTGGCGGACCCGTGAAGCCGAGCACTGCGGCGCCGCCCGTGTGCGGATACACGTCCCGGACGAGCTCCCAGCCTTGGGGGTCGTCGTTCTCCACGAGCGAGATCGCGCGTGCCAGCGCGCGCTTGTCGCCGGCGAGAAGGCGCTCCGCGAGTGGCTTCTCGGACTCGGCCATGGGCGCGAGCAATATAAGCGCGTCGCGAACTCTGGGCGCGTCGCGCCTCACCGGGCGATGGCGGCGGTGTAAGCACGCGGCCGCGAGGGGATCGTGTAGCCGATGACCCGGTCCCTCGGCGCGCGCCTCGATTCGCTGCTCGGCGACGGCATCGACGCCGCGGTGCGGCTCAAGCACCGGCGCAGGCTCGGCCGGCTGGGCTGGACGCGCGCCCTGGAGCCTGATCGCGGGGGTGTCTGGGCGCTCGGCGATCCGCCGCCGCGCGGCGGCTGCTCGGTGGAGCTCCTGATCGACGGCGCCACGGCGCTCCCTGAGATGGCGCGGGCCCTGGCCCAGGCGCGTGAGTTCGTGCATCTCACGGGATGGCAGCTCTCGCCGTGGTTCGAGCTCGTCCGCGGGGGCGCACCCGAGGTCTTGGGGGTGCTGCTCGCCGAGCTCGCGCAGCGGATCGAAGTGCGGGTGTTGGTGTGGGCCGGGGCCCCGATCGGCTTGTTTCACCCGACCCGTGCCGAGGTCCGGGACGCGATCCGGGAGCTGACCAGGGGAACCGGCATCCGTTGCGTGCCCGACCCGCGCGAGCATCTGTTCCACTGCCATCACGAGAAGACGATCGTCGTCGACGGCGAGCTCGCGTTCGTCGGCGGGATCGACCTCACCGACTCGGCGGGGGACAGGTTCGACTCGCAGCGGCATCCGGCGCGCCGCCGGCTTGGGTGGCATGACGTGGCAGTGCGGCTGCGCGGACCGGCCGTCGTGGACGTCGACCGCCATTTTCGCTTGCGCTGGAACGAGCTGACCGGGGAGCGGCTGGGCGGCCCTACGGCACCGGACCCGGTCGGAGCCCAGACCGTGCAGGTGGTGCGTACCGTGGCCGAGGGGATGTACGGCGCCATCCCCCAGGGCGACTTTTCGATCCTGGAGACCTACACCCGGGCGTTGCGCGCGGGGCGGCGGCTGATCTACATCGAGAACCAGTTCATGTGGGCGCCGGAGATCGTGGCGATCCTCGCCGAGAAGCTGCGCAGCCCGCCGCACCCGGATTTCCGGCTGGTGATCGTCCTGCCGGCGAAGCCCAACAATGGCCAGGACGACACGAGGGGTCAGCTCGCGGTGCTCTGCGAAGCCGACCAGGACCGGGGGCGGCTGCTCGCGGCGACGATTCGCTCGCTTTCCGACGGCCGTGACGACCCACTCTACGTCCATGCCAAGCTCGCGGTGATCGACGACCGCTGGCTGCTCGTGGGCTCCGCGAACCTCAACGCCCATTCGCTGTTCAACGACACCGAGCTGGGGGTGATCGTGGACGACCCGGCGCTCGCCCGAGATGCCCGGGTGCGCTTGTGGGCGGAGCACCTGGAGCTCGATCGGGCTGCGGTGGCCGGGTCCGAGCCGCGAGCGCTCGTCGACGAGCGCTGGCGGCCGGTCGCGCGCGAGCAGCTGGAGCGCAGCCGGGCCGGCGCGCGCCCCACTCATCGGCTGCTCGAGCTGCCGGGAGTATCGCGGCGAGCACGGCGCCTGCTCGGACCGCTGGAGGGCTTGATCGACGACGGTTGAGGCCCGCCCGGCACGGCTAGGACCTACGATCTGCTCGTGCAGCCGGTGAACGCAGACGAGCTCGAGCGGGCGCTCGCGGCTCCGATCCCGCCGCCGCTGGTGCGCTCGCCGCCGGCGCCCCTGGGCGGCGGTCCGCTCGCCTTGCTGCGCTTCGCCCGCCGCAACCACATGCTGCACGCGGGGTACCTGTGGCTCCTCGTGCGCTGGCTGTGGCTCAAGCTTCGGTGGCGAGGACGGCTGCGCACCGATGGGCTGTGCTTCGTCGGCCCGGGCGTGAAGTTCGAGATCGGCCGCGACGCCAGGGTGGAGCTGGGCCGGTGGTGCTGGATCGGTCACCGGTGCAAGCTCCGCGTCCACGAAGGCGAGCTGGCGATCGGTGCCAAGACCGTGCTCGGGCAGGAATGCACGATCTCCGCTTATCAGCATGTCTCGATCGGGCGCGAGTGCATCATCGCCGATCGGGTGATGATGATCGACTTCGACCACGGGATGGTCGAGGTCGAGCGCCCGATCCGCGAGCAGGGGATCTACAAGCGCGACGTCGACATCGGCCACAACGTCTGGATCGGCTACGGCGCGTGCTTGCTGCGGGGGGTCAACGTCGGCGACAACTCGGTGATCGGCACGAGCTCGGTGGTCACCTGCGATGTGCCGGAGAACGCCGTCGTGGCCGGTTCGCCGGCGCGGGTGATCCGGATGCGCGACGCGCCGCAGACGTTTCGATGGGAGTAGCCGGGGCGTCGTAAGCTGGACGGTGGGGAGTTTTCCAGCGCCACCCGTCGGGTAGCGCGTTCAGCATCGCGACGGAAGAGGGTTTTCAGATGACGCCACTGCACACCCTGCTCGAGCACCACCAGAGTCCCTGGATCGATTACGTCTCGCGCCCGTTCCTGCGCGACGGCGAGTTGCGCGATCTGATCGATGGGGGGATCGTTGGGGTCACCTCGAACCCCACGATCTTCCAGGGTGCGATCTCAGACGGCGACGCATACGACGAGCAGCTCCGCGAGGTGCTGCGCAAGCAGGAAGATCCGAAGGAGGTGTTCCTGGCGCTCGCGCGCGAGGACATCCGCGAGGCCTGCGACCAGTTCCGGGAAGTGTTCGACCGCGGCGAGTCGACTCGCGACGGATGGGTGTCGCTGGAGGTGGATCCCAACCTCGCGTTCGACGCGCAAGCCACGACCACGGAGGCCCGCCGCCTGCACCAGATGATCGACCGACCGAACCTGTTCGTGAAGATCCCCGGCACCGAGCCCGGCCTGGAGGCGATCGAGGAGACGATCGCGTCGGGGATCCCGGTCAACGTCACGCTGCTGTTCTCGCTCCAACGCCACCGTGAGGCCGCCGAGGCTTACCTGCGGGGGCTGCGACGGCTGCGCGACGGCGGCGGCGATCTGCGATCGGTCGCGTCCGTGGCCTCGTTCTTCGTCTCGCGCGTGGACACCGAGGCGGACCGGCGGCTCGACGAGCTCGGCGGGCACGATCAGCTGAAGGGCAAGCTGGCGATCGCCAACGCCAAGCTCGCCTACCAGACCTACAAGGAGCTGTTCAGCGGGTCGGAATGGGAGGAGCTCGAGGCGGAGGGAGCCTCGCCCCAACGCTGCCTGTGGGCATCGACCTCGACCAAGAACCCCGACTACCGCGACGTGATCTACGTCGAGGAGCTGATCGGCCCCCAGACGGTCAACACGATGCCCCGGGAGACCGTCGAGGCGTTCCAGGACCACGGACGCGTCGAGGACACGCTGGAGCGCGACCTCGACGAGGCGCACCGCACGCTCGAGCGCTTCGAGCAGGCCGGGATCGACTACGACGACGTCGTGCGGGTGCTCGAGCGCGAGGGCGTGGAGAAGTTCGCCGACTCGTTCAAGCAGCTGCTCGAAGGCGTGGCGGAGAAGCGCGACCAGCTGGTCGCGGCGTGAGGGCGCGCGTAAGGCCCTAACCGGTTCGTTCGAGCTGCTGCTTCAGACGTGCCAGGGCCTCGGCGTTGCCCTTGCGCATGCCGATCGCCATCAGCGGCGCCAGCAGCTTGAACAGACCGCCCGGCTCCGGGGTCATCACCAGCCTGACTCGCGTTCCGCCGCCCTCCTCGGTCAGCTCCCAGTGGCCGGCCGGCTCCATCGTGCCGGGACCCGACTTTGCCGGGGGGCCGTGCCAGGCGAGCCGCGCGGGGGGCGCGAACTCGGTCCACTCGAACGTGCCCTCGGCCTGCCCGCGGCCCATCTTGTAGCTGTACTGGGTGCCGAGTCGCGGCTCCCCCTCGGAGTCCTGCTTGACCCACGCGAACTGGGTCACGTAGTCGGGCAGGCGCTCTCCGCGGGCGATGTAGTCGAACACGTCCTGAGGCGGTCTGCCGATTGTGGTTTCGCTCTCCACTCGCATGGCGCGCTTATACCGCGCAGAGCGCCAAAAAGTCCAGCGCTCGGTCCAGCCGCTGCTTGCGGCCGGGGTCGCCCGCGCCCCTGCGGAGCGCGAAGTCGCGACTCGAGATCGCCGGCAGGAAGCGACCGTAGAAGGCCCGGGTGATCCCGAGCCGCCGGTGCAGCGCATCCCAGCCGACCGCCAGCGCGGCATCGTGCAGCGCCAGCTTGCGAGCGTGGAACAGCCCCAGCAGCGCCACCTCCCGGAAGCTCGCGCGGCACAGCTGCTCGAACTCGTCCGCCCGGTACTCCCTGAGATGCCATGGATTGTCGGAGCGCTCGGCGCCACCCGCGGCGAGCGTGAGCACGTTCGGAGTGCTGATGTAGGC
>JAFAZB010000184.1 GCA_019240015.1 Solirubrobacterales bacterium | reverse complement strand
GCCACGTGGCCTTCGTGGGAGCGATCGCGGCGGCGGCGCTCGGCCTGCTCGCGATCGTCGCACGGCCGCTGCTGTTCGCGTCAGTCGACCGGGAGGTGGCCCGCGCGAACGGCGTCCCGGTGGCGGTGCTCGACGCAGGCTTCCTGCTGATCCTGGCGCTGGCGGTCGCGGCCACGAGCCAGATCACCGGCGCGCTGCTCGTGTTCGCGCTGCTGGTGGCGCCCCCGGCCAGTGCTCAGCTGCTGACGATGCGCCCGCTCGCGGGCCTCGTGCTGAGCGTCTGCTTCGCGCTGGCGATCGTGTGGCTGGGCCTGGGGGTCGCGTACTTCTCCGTCTATCCGGTCGGCTTCTACGTCACCACGTTTGCGTTCGGGCTGTATGTGGTGCTGCGGATCGGCCGGACGGCGCTGCGCAGGCGGGGCTGATGTTCGCGCACGAGTTTGTCCGCAACGCGTACTTGGCGGGCACGTTCGTCGCGCTCGCATGCGGGGTGAGCGGCTGGTTCGTGGTGCTCCGGGGCCAGGTGTTCGCCGGCGACGCGCTCAGCCACGTGGCCTTCGTGGGAGCGATCGCGGCGGCGGTGGCGGGCGTCGACGAGCGGGTGGGTCTGTTCGCGTTGACGCTGGCGGTGGCCGGCGGGATCGCGGCGCTCGGCCGCCGCGCCCAGGCCGATGACGTCGTGATCGGCACCGTGTTCGCGTGGGTGCTCGGACTGGGCGTGCTGCTGCTGTCGGTGCTCGCGACGAGCCCGCGCGGCGCAAGCGGGATCACCACCGCCAGCACCCTGTTCGGCTCGATCTACTCGCTGACCGCAGGCGCGTCCCGGCTCGCGGCGGGAATCGCGCTGCTGGTGAGCGCGCTGGTGCTGGCCGGCTCGCGCCCGCTGCTGCTCGCGACGCTCGATCCCGAGCAGGCGCTCGTCCGGGGCGTCCCGGTACGGGCGCTGGGGGTCGGGTTCCTGCTGGTGCTCGCGGTCGTCACCGCGGACAGCACCCAGGCGGTCGGCGCGCTGCTGCTGCTGGGGCTGATCGCGGCCCCCGCGGGCGCCGCCCACCGGCTGACCGCGCGCCCCTACCTGGGGCTGGCTATCTCGGCGCTGCTGGCGGTGCTGGCCGTCTGGGGTGGACTCGCGCTGAGCTACGCGATCAGCTCGCTCCCCGCGAGCAGCGCGATCATCGGGCTCGCCGCAGCCGGGTACGTGGCCGCCGCCGGGCTGGACGCGATCCGCACGCGCCGATAGGCCGCGCGCCCCGCCCATCCACCTGCACGAGCGCCCAAACTGACACTGCGCTCGGCGAAATGGGTTCCGGTGCATGTATGCGATGCACGAGCACCCATTTCGCCTGTGAGGGGTCCAGTTTGGGGATTCATGCACGTCGCCCCTGGGCCGTCGCGCCCGGGAGGCCGTCGCGCCCCGGGCAGGTCGCGCCCGGGGGGCCGTCGCGCCCCGGGGTGAAAGTGGGGCGAGCGTCGAGAGCAAGACGGGCCCGGCGTCAGTGGCCCGCTAGAACGCGGGCCGCCGCCAGCACGGGCCCCGAGGACCGGCGGGCATGCCCGGGCCGGATTCGCAGCCCGGGCCGCCGCCGGTTCCCGAGGTCGGCAGGAGCGCTAGCCCCCGCCGGCGACGAGGCGCACGTTCGTCGCAATCGCCTGGCGCCTGGAGGCGACGGCAAGCGGGACAGGGCGCGGGGATGCCTTGATCTCGCTGTCCGACGGCTCCGGTTCGACGACGCCACCGCGACATGGGGGCAGCTTAAAACTGCGAGCGTCAGCTCCCCGTAAGCGCTCGGCGCGCCCGTCAGCCCCACCAAGGCGCCCGAAGCGTTCAGGTGGCCCGGAGCGCTTCCGTGGGGCTGAGCCGCGCGGCCTTGGAGGCCGGATACAGACCCGCCAGCGCGCCGATCGTCAGCCCCGCCGCCGGCGCCGCGATCAACGCGTACGCGGGCACGACCATCGGCTGGTTCTGGGCCAGCGAGTAGCCCCAGGTGGCGACCGCGCCCAGCAGCAGCCCGACGACGCCGCCGAGCGCCGCCAGCAGCGCCGACTCGGCCAGGAACTGCGAGCTGATGTGG
>JAFAZB010000373.1 GCA_019240015.1 Solirubrobacterales bacterium | reverse complement strand
GCTGGGGGTCTACCTGGGTCGCGGCGTCGGCTTCGACGTCGTTCACGCCGCGGGATGCTTCGCGTTTGCGCTGGCCTTCGGTCCGGCGCTGATCCGCTCGATCCAGCGGTTCGCCGGCCGCATGCAAGCGCGGTGGGTGCGCCCGGCGAGCGGGCTCGGCGTCACCGCGGGGTCGGCGCCGGCGCTGGCGCTGGCCGTGGCGATCGGCGCCCTGGCGCTCAGCGGCGCACCGGCTGCGCGCGCGGCCGCCACACCCGCCGGATACCTGCTCCGAGCGCAGAACCAAGACGGCGGCTTTGGCCCTGAGCCGGCCCAGGCATCCTCGCCCTTGTACTCGGGCTGGGCGGCGCTCGGGCTGGAGGCCGACGGCTACGCCCCGCAGCGGGTCAGCCAAGGCGGCATCAGCCTGCTCGCCTACCTGCGCGCGTCGGCCGGCTCGCTGTCTGACGCCGGCTCGCTCGAGCGCGCCGTGCTGATCGCCGGCGCGGCTCGCGTGTCCGCCACGAACTTCGGCGGCCGCGATCTGGTCGCCGCGCTGGAGGGCGAGCTGCGGGGGGACGGATCGGTCAACGACCAGGTCAACCTGACCTCGTTCGGGGTGCTGGCGCTGCGCGCGGCCGGCGTGACGTCACCCGGCCGCACGCTGGCGTGGCTGGCAGCGCAGCAGGACTCCGACGGGGGCTTCAACTACGCCACCGCGGGCGGCACGAGCGACGTCGACGACACCGGCGCGGCGCTGGAGGCGCTGGCCCGTGGCGCGCCCGCTGGATGGGGCGCCCGGGACCGCGGGCGGGCGGTCGGATTCATCGCCGCCCAGCAGAACCCGGACGGGGGCCTTCCCTCCCAGCCCGGCGGCGATTCCAACGCGCAGTCGACGGCCTGGGCGGTCCAGGGCCTGCTGAGCGCCGGGGTCGATCCCGACGCGCTACATCGTCACGGCGCGCCTTCGCCGCTTCAGTACCTGCGCTCGTTGGTCGCCCCGGATGGACACGTGCGGTATTCGGCCGGGGTCGACCAGACGCCGGTGTGGGTCACCGCGCAGGCGGCGATGGCGCTCGCGCGCGAGGCGCTGCCGCTCGCGCCGGTGGCCCTTGCCGGGACGGCGCCCGGGGGTGGCGGCCCGGTGGCACACGCCGCCGGCTCGGGAGCGCGACGGCGTGCGGGCGCCAAGCACGGGCCGCGCTCGCCTGCTGCTCGCTCGGGGACGGCGACCAGCGCACAGCTGCTGGCGCTGGCGACCGACGCGGGGCTGGCGACGGCGGTCGTGCTCGCGCCCGTGGGGCTGGGGTGAGCCTGGTCGCGCGAGCCACCAAGCCGAATCGATAGCCTCCCGCCGCCATGCAGATCGGAGTTCCGAAGGAGACCGCCGAGGGCGAGCATCGCGTCGCGCTGGTGCCCGACGTGGTTGGCAAGCTGATCGATCAGGGGCTCGAGGTGCTCGTTCAGCACGGGGCGGGGGCCGCCGCGCTGATCCCGGACTCGCAATTCGAGCAGGCGGGTGCCAAGCTCGCCGAGGACCCCTGGACCGCCGAGATCGTCGTCAAGGTCGCGGCGCCGAGCTCGCAGGAGAGCGCGAAGCTGCGAGCGGAGAGCGTGCTGATCGCGTTTCTGGCGCCGCTCACCAACGGGGAGGGAATCCGTGCGATTGCGCAGACGGGCGCCACCAGCTTCGCGCTCGAGGCGGTCCCGCGGATCAGCCGCGCGCAGTCGATGGACGCGCTCTCGAGCCAGGCCAACATCGCCGGCTACCGCGCCGCGCTGATCGGTGCGCAGGAGCTGGGCCGCTTCTATCCGATGCTGATGACCGCGGCGGGGACGATCCGGCCGGCTACCGTGCTCGTGCTGGGCGCGGGGGTGGCCGGGCTCCAGGCGATCGCCACCGCGCGCCGGCTCGGCGCCGTGGTCCAGGGGTTCGACGTCCGCGCGGCGGTCAAGGAACAGGTCGAGTCGCTCGGCGCCACGTTCCTGGAGTTCGACCTCGGCGGAGACCTGGAGGGCGCCGGCGGCTACGCCAAGGAGCTGACCCCCGAGCAGCAGCAACGCCAGCAGGAGCTGATGGCCGAGGCGATCGGCAAGGTCGACGTCGTGATCACCACCGCGCTCGTCCCGGGTCGCCGCGCGCCGATCCTGGTCACCGAAGCCGCCGTCAAGAAGATGAAGCCCGGCTCGGTGATCGTCGATCTGGCCGGGGAGCAGGGCGGCAATTGCGAGCTGTCCGAGCCCGGTGAGTCGGTGGTCCGCCACGACGTCAAGATCCTCGCGCCGCTGAACGTTCCCTCGACGATGGCCGAGCACGCTTCGCAGCTCTACGCCCGCAACATCCAGGCGCTGCTCGGGCTGATGATCTCCGAGGATCGGACATTGGAGCTCGACTTCGAAGACGAGGTGATCGCCGGCGCGTGCATCACCCGGGACGGGGAAGTGGTCCACGAAGGGGCCAAGCAAGCGGTCGGGATCAACTAGGAGGCGCCTGGGATGAGCACAATCACGGAGATCGCGATCCTCGTGCTGGCCGCGTTCGTCGGCTTCGAGGTGATCTCGAAGGTCCCCAACACGCTCCATACGCCGCTGATGTCCGGCACCAACGCGATCCACGGCATCGTGCTGCTCGGCGGGCTGCTGGTGATCGCCGACTCGAGCGGCGTGCTGGAGAAGGTGCTGCTGGTGGTCGCGATCACGTTCGGCACGATCAACATCATCGGCGGGTTCTTCGTCACCGACCGGATGCTGGGGATGTTCAAGCGCAAGCCCGATCTGCCCGAGGACGGTCAGGAGGGCGAGGGCGAGTGATCCTCCCCGCGGTCTTCCTCCAGAGCACCAACTTCATCGACGCGCTGTACATCGTCGCGTTCGGGCTGTTCATCTACGGGCTCAGCGGACTGACCGGACCGCGCACCGCCGTGCGGGGCAACAAGATCGCGGCGTCGGGGATGGCGATCGCGTTCGTCGCGACGCTGTTGCAACGTCACGTGCTACATGGATCCAGCACTCCGTGGCTGATCGCGCTGGGGATCGTGCTGGGGACCGCGATCGGAATCCCCGCGGCGCGCAACGTCCACATGACCGCGATGCCGCAGATGGTGGCGCTGTTCAACGGCGTGGGCGGCGGCGCGGTGGCGCTGATCGCGTGGGTCGAGTACCGCCACCACTTCGGCGGGCAGTTCGCGCTCAAAGCCGAGATCCCATCGCTGTTCGCCGCGATCGTCGGCTCGATCTCGTTCTGGGGCTCGAACATCGCGTTCGGAAAGCTCCAGGGAATCCTCCCGGGGCGCCCGATCAAGCTCCCCGGACAGGCGGCGGTCAACGCCGTCCTGTTCGTGATCTGCCTGGCGAGCGCGATCGTGCTCGCCGCCGGCACCCACTCCCAGGGGCTGTTCATTCTCGGCATCCTGCTCGCCGCGGCGGTGCTCGGCAACATGGTGGTGCTGCCAATCGGCGGCGCCGACATGCCGGTCGTGATCTCGCTGCTGAACGCGTTCACCGGCCTGTCGGCTGCCGCGACCGGGATCGCGCTCAACAACACCGCGCTGATCGTGGCGGGGATGATCGTGGGGGCTTCGGGCTCGATCCTCACCAACCTGATGGCCAAGGCGATGAACCGCTCGGTGCCGGCGATCGTCGCCGGCGGGTTCGGCGGCACGCTGGACGCGCCTGAGAGCGCCGGCGGCGAAGGCGGGACGGTGCGCTCGACCTCCGCCCAGGACGTCGCGATCCAGCTCTCCTACGCCCGGCTGGTCGTGATCGCCCCCGGCTACGGGATGGCGGTGGCGCAGGCTCAGCACGCGGTCCGCGAGCTGGAGAAGGCGCTCGAGGCGAAGGGGGTGGAGGTCAAGTTCGCGATCCATCCGGTGGCGGGACGGATGCCCGGTCACATGAACGTGCTGCTGGCCGAGGCAGACGTCCCGTACGACCTGCTCCGCGAGATGGACGAGATCAATCCGGAGTTTCCCCGCACCGACGTGACGCTGGTGATCGGCGCCAACGACGTCACCAACCCGGCCGCCAAGAACCAGCCCGGCTCGCCGATCTACGGGATGCCGATCCTGGAGGTCGACCAGTCCCAGGCGGTGATCGTGCTCAAGCGCTCGATGGCCTCCGGCTTCGCGGGGATCGACAATCCGCTGTTCTACGACCCAAAGACCTCGATGCTATTCGGCGACGCCAAGGCCTCGGTCAGCGAGGTCACCTCGGAAGTGCAGGCGCTGTAGGAGCGCTGCGCCGAGGCCGGGGCGGGAGTGAGCTACCGCCAGCGCAAGCGGCGGCTGAGCAAGGCGCTGACGAGCCGCGCGATCAACCCGGTGGTGAGGCGTCTGCTCCAGTGGGGCGTCCCCGGCACCGGCACCGCGCTGCTCGAGACGACGGGGCGTCACAGCGGCAAGCCGCGGCGGGTGCCGGTCGGAAACGGCCTGCGCGGGCGCCACTTCTGGATCGTCACCGAGCACGGCTGGAGCGCCGATTACGTCAAGAACATCCAGCGAGACCCGCGCGTGCGCGTGAAGGTGGGACGGCGCTGGTTGCGGGGCACCGCGCAGATCCTGCCCGAGGAGGATCCCCGCGAGCTGATGCGCCGGCTCCGGCGCCCCGCCAACGACGCGATGGTGCGGCTGGTGGGCACCGAGCAGCTGGTGATCCGAGTCGATCTCGACTCCCCAGCGCGCGCCGCAGGCGCCGGCAACCATCTACAGTCGCCGTGACCAAACCTGCAAACGAGGAGACATGGACCCCAACAGGCTGACCGCGATTCCGATCTTCTCCAATCTCTCCGAGGAGGAGGCCAGGAGGCTGGCCGCGTTCGCGACCGAGACGAGCGCCGCCGAAGGACAGATCCTGATGAAGGAAGGCGACTACTCGACCGAGCTGATCGCGATCGAGGAGGGTACGGCCGACGTGCTCCGCGCGGGAGAGAAGATCGCCTCGCTGAAGCAGGGAGATCTGATCGGCGAGATGGGGTTGCTCGAGCGCGAGCCCCGCAACGCCGACGTGATCGCGACCTCCCCGATGCGGCTGCTGAAGCAGACCCATTGGGAGATCAGGCGGATGTCGCAGGAGACCGTCGAGCGGATCAAGCAGATCGTCACCGAGCGCCGTCAGGCGGGCGTGGCCGACCCGGCCCATCAGTAAGGAACGGCCTCGGCCGCTCACGCGCGGCGCCGACGCGCGTGCACGCTTACGCGGCTGCGCAAACGGGCAAGGTAGGGCCGTGCGCTCCTGGGTTCGGCTGCTGTGCCTCGCGCTGCTGGCGCTGTGCCTGGCACCGCTTCCGGCGTGGGCCAAGCAGGCTGTGGCGGTCGGCAAGGGCGGGGCGGTGGCGTCGGACAGCGCGATCGCGACCGGCGTCGGGCTGTCGGTGCTGCGCCGCGGCGGGAGCGCGGCCGACGCGGCCGTCGCGGTCGCCGCGACGCTCGGCGTGACGGACCCGTTCGTCGCCGGGATCGGCGGCGGCGGCTACTTCGTCTACTACGACGCGAGCACCCACCGGGTGTATACGATCGACGGGCGCGAGACCGCGCCGGCGTCGGCGAGCGCGAAGCTGTTCATCGACCCCGCGACGGGGATGCCGCTCGCTTTCCCCACCGCGGTCACCAGCGGTCTGTCGGTGGGCGTTCCGGGGACACTGATGACCTGGCAGCGGGCGCTCGAGCGCTGGGGGAACTTCACCTTGGCGGAGGATCTCAAGCCGGCCGAGGCGGTCGCCGAGAAGGGCTTTCAGATCGATCCGACGTTGCGCGAGGAGGACCGCGAGAACGCGTTCCGGTTCGCTGATTTCAGCTCCACGCGAGCGCTGTTCCTTCCCCACGGGGCGCTGCCCGCGGTCGGCGCGACCGAGCGCGATCCCGACCTGGCGCGCACCTATCAGCAGATCGGCCGAAGTGGCGTGGGGGCCTTCTACGGCGGCCCGATCGGCAAGGCCATCGTCAGCACGGTGCGCCATCTGCCGCTTGCCCACGGGGCCGCGCTGGTGGCCCGGCCGGGACTGATGGCGCTGTCGGACCTGAAGCGCTACGCGGCGCCGTTCGTGGCGCCCACTCACGTCGCCTACCGGGGGCTCGACGTCTACTCGATGGCACCGTCCTCGAGCGGCGGCACGACGGTCGGCGAGGCGCTCAACGTACTCGGCAACTTCGACCTGCGCACGGAGAGCCGGGTCCAGCAGCTGCACCACTTCCTGGAGGCCACCCGGCTGGCGTTCGCCGACCGCAATCGCTACATCGGTGACCGCCGGTTCGTGGATGTGCCGGAGGCGCAGCTGCTCTCGAAGGCCTTCGCCCGCCAGCGCTCCTGCCTGATCGACCCGGCCCACGCCCTGGTCAGCCCGGTTGCCCCCGGCCACCCGTTCGCCGGGGCGGGCGGCTGCTCCCCGAAGCAGCCGGCCTCGGCCGCTTTGCCGAACGACGGAGCGAGCACCAACCACTTCGTGGTCGCCGACAGCAAGGGAGACGTCGTCTCTTATACGAACACGATCGAAGAGCTCGGAGGAAGCGGGATCGTGGTCCCCGGCCGCGGCTTCCTGCTCAACAACGAGCTGACCGACTTCGACTTCCACCCGCTGCAGAGTGGAGTCCCGGATCCGAACCTGCCCGCGGGCGGCAAGCGGCCACGCTCGAGCATGTCGCCGACGATCGTGCTCAAACACGGGCGCCCGTTCCTCGCGGTGGGCGCGGCGGGCGGCGCGACGATCATCACCACCGTGCTGCAGATCCTGGTCGACCGGATCGACCTCGGGATGAGCCTCCCGGCGGCGATCGCGGCCCCGCGCGCCTCGCAGCGCAACGCCGCCAAGACCCAGGCCGAGCCGGCGTTCCTCGCGCTGCCCTCCACGCCAGGGTTGGAGAGCCTCGGGCAGTCGTTCACGGTCAGCGACACCTCGCCGCTTGATCCGAGCATCACGATCGCCCCCACGATCGGAGTCGCCAGCGGCTTGGAGCTGCTCGGCAACGGACGGTTCCTCGCTGCCGCGGAGCCCGTGCGCCGGGGTGGGGGAGCGGCGGGGGTGCTCAAGCCGAGCCCGTGAGGGTTCTGCGGGGCTGGCCCCCCACTGGGCGGCGCGGCCGCGGGCCCGGCGCCGCCCGCGCCGCCCATCGCCCAGCAGGCTCGGCTCGCAATTTCCGCCAAGCCGTCCACGGTTTCTGATACGGTGCCGCAGCGCCGAACCCCCGGACAGCCGCCCTGGGGGACGGGGAACCCAATTCGTTGGGGCGAGTCCCGTGGTGATCCACGGGAAGCGCTTACATAGCAAGCGCGAGCCCGTC
>JAFAZB010000312.1 GCA_019240015.1 Solirubrobacterales bacterium | reverse complement strand
TTGGCCCCCAGCGCGCTCGCGAGCACGGGCAGCCACTCCCGCACCGCCGCGGGCTCGTCATCGGCAATGTTGTAGATCCCCGGGTCACCGCGCTCGACGGCGATCGCGGTCGCGGTCGCGGCGTCCTCGATGTGGACGTGCGACCAGACGCCACCACCGTCGCCGATGATCGGGAACAAGCGCTTACGGATCGGCGCCGCCATCGGCGCATCCGGAGCCAGACTGATCGCGGTCCCCGGACCGTAGAAACCGCCGTAACGCAACACGATGCCCTCGCCCCAGTCGATCGCCGGCACTGCCCGCTCCACATGCAGGATCCCCGCCAATGCCGGGCGCATCGCCCCGGGCGGGTTGGGATCGATCGGATCGGCCTCCGTCAGCACCGACCCGCCACCGCGGTCCCAGCGAAACGCCCCGAAGCTCTGCGCGACGAACCGCCGAGCCGCCACGGCGCGGCCCGCGGCGAGGAGATGGTCGGTCGCCTCGGTGCGCAGCCGGTTGGTGACGTTCGCCAGCGGCGAGCGCTCAGGGTGCCGCATGTCTCGAGCTGAGAGCTTCCCGGACAGCGCCGTGAGCTGATGCACGATCACCTCGGGCTCGGCGGCCGCGACCGCTTCGGCGACCGCCTCGGGATCGAGAGCGTCGGCCACGACCGGGCGCGCTCCCAGACGGCGGACCAGGTTCTGCTTCGACGCGGTCCTGGTCATCCCGACCACCTCGTGGTCTCGCGCCACGAGCTGCGGAATCAGCGCTCTGCCAAGAACGCCTGTGGCTCCCGCAACAAAGACCTTCATCAGGGCTCCTCTCGTCGACTTCCTCTTTAAGACCACCTCGCGGCACCGCGTGTGACAGGGGGTCGCGCGGCGTGCGCGCCTACGCCGTCCAGCGAAAGCCGGTGGCCTCGGGGCGCGGCGACAGCGGGCTCGGCGGCAGGCCGCCCGGCGGGTCGTCCTCGTTGTAGGCACTCGGCGCCACGTCGTTGGGGGCGTCGGCGTGGAACAGCGCGGCGAGCAGCTCGATCTGACCACGGCCGACGCCCAGCTCCCCCATCCCGCCGCCGTACATCGGGCGCCGCTCCCGCGCGCAGCGTGCATAGACCTCGAACAGCGCGCGCAGGCTGCCGATGCGCGACGGCTTGACGTTCACCACGCGCGCCGGAAGCGGCGTCGTGCCGATGTCCTCGGCGGAGTGGATCGGTGCGTCGTAGGAGACGCGCTCGAGATGATCGCCGAGCCGCTGCTCGATCTGGGGCACGTCGTGCGGATCCTCCAGGTAGGCGTCCGGGAACGCCGCAAGCACGCGATCGTACAGCGCACCCAATGCGTCCGGATCCTTCACCTCCAAGCCGTACTGGCCTTTGAAGTCGATCGTGTCGACCGCGCGAGTCGCCGCGACCTCGTCGACGAGTGCGGCGGACCAGGTGGCTTCCGCGTCGAGCTTGAAGTGCACGCCGGCGAGCGGGCGAGCCGCCGGCGCAGGTGCTCGATCGAGGGCTGCTCGCCGAGACCCAGTGAGTTGACGAAGCGCACCGACCGCGGCTCGATCCCGAGCACGTCGTGCAGCGCACGGCCGGCCTGGCGCAAAGCGAGGTCGAGCGCCGCGGACTCGAACGCCCAGTTGCGGTAGCCCCGGGCTGCCTCCCACTCCGGCGGCTTGGGCCACGGATCGAGCATCGCGAGGTGCTCGCAGAAGCCGGCGAGCGTCCACTCGCCGGCGAGCGGCAGCGTGGGCCGCGCCTCGTGCAGCGAGGTGCCATCCTCGACGTGGACCGAGACATCCTCGCCGAGCCCGTCGGCGCCGCCGCCGAGGAGCCGCACGTGCGTCGTCACGCGCTGGAACTCGTGGGCGAGGAGGGCGTGCAGCCGCTCGTACTCGCACGACTCGACGACGAGGGGTAGCTCCGCCAGCCGCGGCCAGAGCGATTCCGTTTGAGCCATCGTCGCTGAGACCGGACCGCCGCACCTAACTCATCGGTTACGACGCTCCCGCCAGCCTCTCGTCGAGCCGCGCGAAGAACGCGCCCCAGCCGCTCTTGGCATGGTCGTACTCGTCGGGGCGCATGTGCCCGCGCTGCTCGAAGTGCATCTCGGTGCGGCCATCGCCGAGGTCGCTGAGCTGGACGGTGACGAGCTCGTACGAGTCGCCGCCGGGCTGGTCGGTGATCGTGAACACCAAACGCTCCGGCGCGATGACCTCGTGGTACTCGCCCGCCCAGCGGATCATGCGGCGCTCGGGCCCGCAGAACATCGTCACGCGAAATCCGCCGCCGGGGCGAACATCCATCGAGACCGTAGCGAGCGGCACCTCGCATTGCACGCCGCCGAACCAGTCCGCGAAGCGTTCGGGCTCGGTCCACTCACGCCACACACGGTCGCGAACGGCGGCGAAGACGCGCCTCGTGGCGAAGCCACCGATGCCGAATGGGTCCGGCTCAGCCATCGTCTCGCAGCCGCTGTTCCATGCGATCGAAGCCAGCGTCCCAGAACGCGCGGTACGTATCCAGCCATTCCGCTGCGTCCTTCAACGCCACCGCGCGCAAGCGCGACGGGCGCAGCTGAGCAGCGCGCCGCCGCTCGATCAGCCCGGCACGCTCGAGCACCCGCAGATGCTTGCCGACCGCCTGTGCGCTCATCGGGAAGGGCGCCGCGAGCTCCTTGACCGTCGCCTCGCCGTTCGCTAGCCGCCCGAGGATCGCCCGCCGGGTGGGATCGGCGAGCGCGGCGAAAGTCGCGCTGAGGTGATCGATCGGCATGCTATGAAACCAATTGGTTTGATAAGACTAGCGAGGCACTCGGATGGCTCCACGACCTGAGGCGGCCGCACTACAAACCACCACCAGAGGACGGTCAATGCGCAAGATCATCAACTCCACCTACATCACCCTCGATGGTGTTGTGGAGCAGCCCCATACCTGGCCAACGCTCGAGGGTCGCTCCGGCGATCCACGGAAGGACACGGTGCAGACCGACCTGCTGCTGGCGTGCGACGCGGTGCTGATGGGCCGACGCACCTACGAGGGGTTCGCTCCCGCCTGGCAGGCCCGCTCAGGTGATCCCTTCTCGGACCGCATGAACACGATGCCCAAGTACGTCGTCTCGACGACGCTGAAGAACCCGGACTGGTCCAACACGACGGTCATCTCAGACGAAGCCGCCGCGGAGATCCGGAAGTTGAAGGAGCAACCCGGCCAGGACATCGTGCAGTACGGCTTCGGCGCCGTCTCCACGCTGCTGATGCAGAACAACCTGCTGGACGAGCTTCGCCTCTGGTTCCACCCACTGTTCCTCGGCAAGGGCACCGGCGAGGACTTGCTGTTCCCCAAGGGCCCCCCGACGCACTTCGAGCTCACCCACTCGGCGATCTTCGACGACGGCATGGCGATCCTCACTTACCGTGTCGCTTAGCGGCGCTGCCGACCCTACTTACCGTTCACCGCCGAAAAACCACCGTTCAGCGCCTAATTTCGGTTAATTGTTGACGTACGGGGTTGGGATGGCTACGTTTTCCGCCGCGGTGGGACGGCTGCGGGACCGTCCCCTGTCCGAGTGAGAGAGAGCGTCGCCAGCCGCCGCAGCCGGCTGGATGATCAGAGCACGGGAGAGATCTGATGATTCGTAGGCGCTTTGCGCTGGGTGCACCTGTGGTTTCGGCTGTCGCCGCGGCTGTGCTGGTCCTGAGCGGCGTCGTGGGCGCGGGCGCTGGGAGCGCTTCGGCGCCACCATCGAGTCCGTTGCAAGTGCCGACGACGCAGGGCAATCCGTCGGCGGGTGGCGTTCCGGATGCCAAGTGCTCCACGGGTGCGCCGGAGAACGGCGTCCAGGGTGAGGTGCCGCTGAGTGACCGCAACAGCGGGCGCAGCGAGAAGGGATATGCGTGCAACCTGACGTTCGTCGGTGGCTACCAGGGGACGGGGGCGTCGTGGGTGAGCCAGAGTTACAAGAAGTGTGCGTATCTATCGGCCGCGTTCCCCGGCGACCAGCAGGGTTCGCAGCCGGGTGTGCGCGTGGTCGACGCGTCTAACCAGGCCCACCCGAAGCTGTCCGAGATCCTCACCTCGCCGGCGATGACGTCGGGCACGTGGGAGTCCCTGAAGGTGAACAGCGCCCGGGGGCTTCTGGCTGCTGTCAGCGGCGGCGCCGGCGACAGCGCTGGTTTCTTCGACGTGTATGACATCTCCAAGGACTGTGCTCACCCGACGCTGCTGAACTCGCTCGCGAGCACGGCGCTGACGCTGCCCGCCAATGGCATCGGGCACGAGGGAGGATGGGCGCCGGACGGCCTCACCTACTACTCCTCGAGTCTGTTCGGCGGAAACGTCACCGCGATCGACGTGAGCAACCCGGCGAAGCCGCAGATCCTTTGGACGGGCCTGCCGAACCTCGAGAATCACGGGTTCTCGCTCAGCCCGGATGGCAACACCCTGTACCTCGCCAATTTGGTCAACGGCGCGGGGATGGACGTGTTCGATGTGAGCCAGATCCAGCACCGTTACCTGCTGCCGCAGCCCAGCTTCGTCGGCGGGATCCGATGGACCGACGGCTCCGTGACGCAGGCGACGATCCCGGTCACGGTCCACGGCCACCCGTACGTGATCGCCTGGGATGAGCTCGGGGACGGCGGCGTGCGGTTCCTGGACATCGCCGATCCGCGCTATCCGACGATCACCAGCCAGATCCGGTTGCAGATCAACATGCCCGCGAACGCGTCGGCGGCATCGGCCGACACGGCCAACACGGGGGCATTCGGCTACCAGTCGCACTACTGCACCGTCGACCGCCAGGTCAACCCGACCGCGCTTGCCTGCGGGTGGTTCCAGTCCGGAATCCGCGTGCTCGACATTCGCGACATCCAGCATCCGCGAGAGATCGCGTTCTACAACCCGCCGGCACAGACCGGCAAGAACGCGCAACTCTCCGACTCGAGCCACGCCGGCGGCGGCAGCAGTACCCAGCTGACCGCCGATTGGTGCTCCTCCCCGCCGTCGTTCGTCGGCAATGAGCTGTGGGCGACATGCCAGGACAATGGCTTCATGATCCTGAAGTTCGCGCCCGGGACTTACCCGTACTCGAAGGGCAGCTCGGCTGGCGCGTAAGCTGCGCAGGGGACCGCTTGTCCTGCTCCTGATCTGCGCGCTGTCGTTCGCGGCCGCCGCGGGATGGACGCTGCACCTCCGCGATGGCGCAAGCGATCCCGCATCCGCCGGGGAGGTACCTGCAGCTGCACCGTCAGTGGTCGACATCGGCTTCAGTCAGGCCATGTCGGTCCACCACCAGCAGGCGGTCTCGATGGCACATACCGTTCTCGAGCGCCCCGGAGCCAGCCCCGAGGTCCGTGCGCTCGCCACCACGATCCAGGCCGCTCAGCTAGGGGAGATCGGCTGGATGGGCGGCTGGCTCGACCTGTGGAACGCTCCCGCGATACCGCCCGCGGCCGGCCCGATGTACTGGATGACGACCAACGCCACCTACTACTGCGGACTGCACCACACCGCGATGCCGGGCCTCGCGACCCAGGCACAGATCGACCGCCTCGCCGCCGCCTCAGGGCGCGGGCTGGACGTCCTCTTCCTGCAGCTGATGCTCCGGCATCACGAGGGCGGGATCGAGATGGCGCTCTACGCGACCCGCTACGGACATCTTCCCCAGGTGCGCGCGCTCGCGACCCGGATCGTGTTCGATCAGTCGCAGGAAGTCACGCTGATGACGCGACTGTTGCGCGGCTACCACGCTGGGGCGCTGCCGTTCTCTCTGAGCCCGGCGCTCGCACACTCCGCCGTCGGCACCGTTCTCAACGAGACTCCGACGCTGCGCTCGCAGAACTCGCTCCAGAACGCCCTGGGCCAGTAGCGGTCGTCGATGCCGGCGCGCCGGAGCGCCGTCTGGACGCACGCTCACACATAGATCCACCCGTCCGGACGTACCGGGTCCCGATCAAGGGCGGGTGTGCCTCCGTCGATAGGACCTTATGTCGTTCGACCTTTCACGGTCGCGCACCGGGACAAGCGACGCGGACATCGATCCGCTCGAGCTGGAGGCAGCCCGGGTGGAGCTCGGGCGGGTGCTCGCCGCGCGTGCCGCCGACGTCGCGCGCGCCGCGCTGACGCGGACCAAGGAAGATGACCCACAGCAGGCAATCGTGTTCGACCTCGCCACCGAGGTGGTCGGTCGTTGGCTCGCCACCGGAGAGGGCGCGAGCAACGAGGAGATGGCGAAGATCATCGACCGGGCGGTGATCGCGAGGGGCAGCTTGTCCGTCAAGGCGTTCGTGAACGAGTTCTTGAGCTGGCGCCGCCAGATCTTCAGCGTGCTCGAGGAAGAGGCCGGGCATGCCGGCATCTCCGACTCGCTGTTGCACGCGGTGTGCCGGGTGGTCTCCCACGGGCTCGACATCAGCCTCCTGCGTTCCTGTCGCCAGTTCGACGAGGAGCGGGAGCGGCTCGCGGCGGAGCTGAGCAAGGAGCAGGCCAAGCTCGCTCACGACGCCGTCCACGACGCGCTCACCGGACTCCCGAACCGGACCCTGCTACGCGAACGGCTCGCGCACGCGCTGGCCGGTGCGCAGCGGCACCAGGAGCTCGTGGCGGCGCTGTTCATCGATCTCGACGGCTTCAAGGCGGTCAACGACGGTCTCGGCCACGACGCTGGAGACAAGATGTTGTGCGAGGTCGCACGACGACTGTCGAGGATCGTCCGGGATACCGATACGCTGGCCCGGCTCGGCGGCGATGAGCTGGTGATCGTCTGCGAGCGTCTCACTTCCCGCACCGCCGCCGTCGCTACCGCCGTCCGCGCGCTCGACGCGATCTCGGAGCCCTACATCATCGACGGACGCGAGGCGTACGTGTCAGCGAGCATCGGGATCGCCTTGAACGGCCGCAGCCAAGACGCCGAGGCGCTGATCGCGGACGCCGACGCCGCGATGTACCTCGCCAAGCAACGGGGCGGTTCGCGGTATGAGCTGTACGCCGACGAGATGCGCCAGGCCGTCTCACGCCGCGCCACGCTCGTCCAGCACCTTCGCCGGGCGGTTCAGCAGGACGAGATCGAGGTCCATTACCAGCCGGTGAATTCGGTCGCCGATTCGTCGGTGATCAGCTTCGAGGCGCTCGCGCGCTGGACGCATCCCGAGCTCGGCGAAGTCTCCCCGCTCGAGTTCATCCCGCTGGCGGAGGAGACCGGTCTGATCCGGGCGCTCGACTGCGCGGTATTGCAGCGGGCCTGTCACCAGGGCGCGCAGTGGCGCGAGCTGGGCTGGGAGGTCGGGATCTCCGTCAACGTGTCCCCGACCCATCTGAGCGGACCGAGCCTCGAGCGCACCGTCCGCTCGGTGCTCATCGAGAGCGGGCTGCCGGCGTCGGCGTTGACGCTCGAGATCACGGAGAGCGGGCTGATCAAGGACATCCACGGCATGGTCGATGCGCTCGATTCGCTGGCGCGGGTGGGGGTCAAGCTGGCGCTCGACGATTTCGGAGTCGGTGGATCGTCGTTCTCGTACATCCAGCTCCTGCCGGTATCGGCGATCAAGCTGGACCGCTCGTTCGTGCGCGACCTCGTCGCCACGTCGCGCACCTCGTCGGTGGTCGAGGCGATCGTCGCGTTCGCCCACACGCTCGGGCTGGCGGTGGTCGCTGAAGGGGTCGAGAGCGAGGAGGTACTCGACGAGGTCAGGCGGCTGCGCTGTCAGCAGTTCCAAGGATTTCTCGTCGCCCCCCCGGCACCGGCGGAAGCGATCAGGTCGTTGCCGGAGCCGTCGCGCGCTCGGGCAGCGGGCAGCCAGCGGGGCGAGGCGCACATTTCCGTCGCGAGCTCCGTGACGCACTAGCCTCCACGTATGCCGATCGGTAGTTCCGGGCCGGGTGTCAGCCATATCGGGCAGGCGTATCACGACCGGGTGGAGGTGCGGGGACGCGACCTATGCGGCGATCTGATGGGTCGCCTGAGCTTCACGGAGTACTTCCACCTGCTCTTGACCGGATCGGAGCCGACCGACGATCAGCGCTTCTTTCTCGACCTGCTGCTCGTCGCGATCGCGGAGCACGGGATGATGCCCACGAACGTCGCCGCGCGGATCACGCTGGCCGCAGACCCCGACTCGTTGCAGGGCGCGGTGGCGGCGGGGATCCTGGGCTGCGGTCCAGTCGTCCTCGGCACCTCGGAGGCCTGTGCGCGACTGCTGGTGCAGGCGCAGGGCGCGGTCGCGTCTGGCGAGCGACCCGCCGCGGTGGCGGATCAGATCGCGCGGGAATTCCGCGCGTCGGGGGGCAAGCTGCCCGGTTTCGGGCATCCGGTCCATCGGCCGCAGGACCCGCGGGCGGAGCGGATTCTCGAGCTGGCCGATCAGCGGGGGGTGAGTGGCGTGCACGTGCTGCTGGCGCGTTGCCTGCGCGACGGCGTACTCAAGGCTTGGGCCAAGCCGCTGACGATGAACGTCTCGATGCCGATTGCGGCGGTGATGCTCGACCTGGGTTTCCCGGCCGCCACCGTCAAGGCAGTGCCGATGCTCGCGCGGACGGCGGGGCTGCTCGCGCACTTAGCCGAGGAGCAACAGCACCCGGTCGGGTTCTTGATGGCGAGCAGCGCCGAGCAGGCGATCGAGTACCGGCCCGGCGGGGATTAGGCGCCGCGCTGATGCTCGCGGACGTCGAGCGTCTCCCGTGGGGAGAACAGTTCGCACTCGACGACGCCAGCTATCGCGACCAGCTCGCTTACCTGTTCGACCGCTCCACGTTCTACCGCCAGAAGCTCGCTGCCGCGGGGTTCGCGTCGGCACGCGCGGCTGGTGGACTCGGCGAGATCGCACAGCTGCCGCTGACCGAGAAGGGCGAGATCAAGGCGACGTCCACCCCCGATAATCCGTTCGGCACGCACCTCTGTGCGGCGCGGTCGGAGATCGTGCGGATCTACTCGACCAGCGGGACCACGGGTGTGCCGAGCTACATCCCGCTGACGGCCGGCGATCTCGATAACTGGGTCACGGGCTCGATGCGCAGCTACGGCGCCTGTGGCGTCGCTCCGGGGCAGCGGATCGTCTCCACCTACAACGCCGGGCCGTTTGTCGCGGGCGCGGCGCTGGCCGCGTTCGATCGCATCGGTCTGTGTCACATCCCGGTGGGTACCGGGAACACCGAGCGGTTGCTGCTTGCGATCAGTCGCCTGCGACCGGAAACCGCGGTGCTGACGCCTTCCTACGCCGCGTATCTGATCGAGTGGGCGACCGAGCGGGACATCAGCCTGCGCGAGTCGACCGTGCGGCGCGTGCTCGTCGCGGGTGAGCCCGGCGGCGGTGAACCCTCGTTCCGCGCGAGGCTCGAACATGGTTGGGGGGCCAAGGTCACCGAGGCGATGGGGATCGGCGACGTCGGTCCTTCGCTGTGGGGTGAGTGTGAGCACCAGCACGGGATGCACCTCGGCGCGCGCGGCTTCGTGCACTTCGAAGTGATCGACCCCGACACGGGGAGCGCGCTGGAGCTCGAGGATGGCGCGACGGGCGAGCTGGTGCTGACGCACCTAAAGCACCGGGCGGCCCCATTGCTGCGGTTCCGCACCCGGGACCACGTGGTGCTCCGCACCGAGCCGTGCGGCTGCGGTCGCACCAGCCCGCGGCTGAGGTGCGTCGGCCGAACCGACGACATGCTGATCGTGCGGGGGGTCAATGTCTTTCCCTCGGCGATCCGCGAGGTTGTCAGCGCTTTCGCCCCGGAGGTCAGCGGCCACGTCGTGGTGCGGCCGCGCGCCGCCGGGGTCAAGCAGGATCCGCCGCTGCCGGTCGCCGTTGAGCTGGCGCCTGGCGGCACGGGCGGTGCCGCGCTGGCGGACTTGATCCGTGACAGGCTGCGAAGCACGCTGGTCGTCCAGACCGCTGTCGATCTCGTGCCATGGGGCAGCTTGCAACGCAGCGAATACAAGTCGAAACTAGTCGAGCGCTAGCCGGAGGGTGAGGCCGTATGCGGAAGCTTCAGAGCCAGGGCGTCCACCACATCACGATCGTCGGAGCGGATCGGCGGACGTCGATCGACTTCTGGGAGGGAGTGTTGGGGATGCCGTTCGTGTTCGAGCAGCCCAACCTCGACCGATCATCGGAGAGCCACCTCTACTTCGACCCCGGTGACGGCCGTCTGATCACGATCTTCACCAACGAGGATCGGGTGCCCGATCCCGAGCGCACTGCGACAGACCCGGGCTGCGTGCACCACATCGCGTTCGCCGTCTCGCAAGCCACCTTCAACCAGGCAGTGGAGCGGCTCGACGAGCGTGCGATCTCTCACAGCGGCGTCAAGGACCGCGGTTTCATGGACTCGATCTACTTCGAGGATCCGCTGGGTCTTCTGATCGAGCTCGCGTCCTATCGGTTCGAGCCGCCCGCCGGACACACCCATGCCGAGGTGCTGCTCGAGGCGCACCAGCTCCGCGTCTCGCGCGGCGACTACAACATCGATCAGGTCCATCTCGCCGATGCGATCGAGGCGCTCGTCGAGCGATCGCAGGTCTCGCTGTCGGAGGACCGATCGCCCAAGCACCCCTACCAGCAGGAGCGAGTTCCGTAACGGACTGGAGGATCACATGGCCGCAAACACGATCAGCATCCTGAAGCCGAGCGTCAATAACCTCACGGTTCGAATCTTCGTCCGCGCCGCGGGCCTCGACTTCGAAGAGGTCGACGTCTGGGGAAAGAAGGGCACCCCCGAGTTCCTGTCCAAGGATCCGGCCGATCTGACGCCGCTGCTCGAGGAGGCCGGGCTCCCCAAGGGCTCGCTCTGGGAAAGCTGCGCGATCATGGCCTACCTATGCGATAAGCACGATCTCGACGGCTTCTATCCGAGGGACCTCGGCAGGCGCGCGATGATCAACAGCGCGATGTTCTACCTGATCGGCACGCTCTATCCGCTGGTCGCGCGGGCCACCTACCCAACGCTCGCGTTTCCGCAGTACCCGGGCGAGGTCGGATCCTCGCAAGCCGGCGACGAGCTCAAGGCCCGAGCCCAACAGGACGCCATGGCGGCGCTCGCGCAGCCGCTCGAGGCCTATCAACGGTTCTTCCTCGACGGTCAGCAGTTCATCGGCGGCGACGCTCCCTCGATCGCCGACATCCGTCTGGCGGCGACGCTCGAGTTCCTGCGGGCGATCGACTACCCGCTTCCGGCGTGGGTCGATGAGTACATGGGCGCGATCGAGGCGACGCTCGGCGATGCCTACGCGGAGCCGGCCGCCGACGTGCGCGGCTACGTGGCCTCGGTGAAAGCGCCGGCGAGCTAATCGTCCGCGGGCGGCAGCCGCGCGCCGGGAGCGTGGTCGA
>JAFAZB010000112.1 GCA_019240015.1 Solirubrobacterales bacterium | reverse complement strand
CTGCTCAAGATCAGCCTCCGCGAGGCGGCGGCTACCGTGGTCGCGTTCTCGGGTCAGGAGCCGTTCATCTCCCGCCTGCGCGAGCGGCGGGTGATCATCGACAGCCCACGGATCCTGGCCGACGAGGATCGGCGGCCCGGCGCCGAGGCCGGCGAGGGAGCGCCTGGCCAAGGACCCTCCTGAGGTGAACTTTGGCGAATTGGTTCGGAGGGGTCGAACCAAATCGCCAAAGTTCGCGCGGGCGGAGCGCCGTCGCGTTCAGCCCTGCTTCACGTAGGTCGCGCGCTGGGCCGGCGTCAGCTCGGCGGTGGTGTTGCGCTTGGCCACCGCCAGCAGCCGGCTCAAACCGCCGCAAGCGTCGCAGCTGTACAACGCCACGCCGTCGCCTCGTGCCGTAACGAGCTCGTCGCTCGTGGAGCTCATGCTTCCGCGGGCCACCGAGGACGCCCGAAACAGCTGCAGGTGGGATGCGAGGTCCCAAGCCTCGATCGCGGTGTCCCCGGCGGTGACCAGGTAGCGCGAGTCGGTGGTGAATCCGGCTGACACCCCAAACCCATTGCCGAGCACCGACGGAAAGTCACCCGGGGCAACGTGCTCGAACGCCGGCAGGGGCTGGAAGGCGCCTCCCGAGTCGGGGACGCGCCAAACCGTCGCTCCGGCCGCCGCGCCGATCGCCAGCAGCGAACCGTCCGGGCTGAACGCCAGCGAGTACGCGTAGTCTCCGACCGAGGTGCCGGTGAGCCCGAGCGATGCGACCAGGCTCCCGGTTCTCGGGTCGTAGATCCGCACGTCCGGGGCTGCTCCGCCCACCGCGAGCAGCTTTCCGTTCGGGCTGAACGCGACGGTCAGCGGCGCGTAGGACTTCTCGCCCGGGACCTGTGGCGCGAGCGTGTCCCCCTGGATCGTTCGCTCGAGCCGCCCGGTGCGCGCGTCGAACAGGTCGATCGCGATCGGGCCGAACACGGTGCCGAAACGGACGCTCGCCGGCAGTCGCGGGTAGTGGACGACGGCGAGCCGAGCACCGTCTCTGGAGAACGCCGCCGCTGCGGCGATATTCGTTCCGGGCAGGTGGCCCAGCCTGCGGCCGGTTCGCGCATCCCACTCGTCGGCGTCGCCGCCGAGCTCGAGCGTGACGAGCCTCTCGCCCGCGTAGTCGAGCGCCGCGTTGGCCAGCAGCGTCGGCGGCGACGGCGCCAGCGTGGCGATCGGGCGACCGCTCCCGCTGTCGTAGAGCTCGGCCTGGGTGAATGCCCGGAGCGCGTGCTTGGCGGGGTCATACGGCCCCGACAGCGCCGCCACGACGCGTCCATCCCGGCTCTGCGCGGCTCCCGCAAAGCCCTGGCCCGCGGGGGCGCTGAACGTCGAGCGCACCCGGAGGCTGTGCGCGTCGAGGATCCGGCCCAGCCCATCCGCTGCCGCCTCGAGGATCTGCTTGCCGTCGGCGCTGAAGGTGAGGCTCTGCGCCGGCGCGTTGGCGCTGCCCGGCTGGGGTGGGATCGTCTGCTCTGGCACCAAGGTCGGCCCGGTCCATACGCGGGTCGTGCCGTCGTCGGAGGCGGTCGCGAGCAACTCGTCTGCGCGACCAAAGCCGGCCTGCAGGATGCGGTTCTGGTGCCCGGCCAGCGTCTCGATCGCAGGGCCGCCCGTGATCGCGTAGTAGATCCGCGCGGAGTTGTCCCGACCGGCCGCGATCAGGTACGCGCCGTCGCCGGAGAAGGCGAGCGTGTCGACCACGTCGCCGGCCCCGGTGAGCGTCAGGTTGGCGCGCGAGCCGAAGTTGTAGACGTGAACCGCGTCGTCGCCGAGCGTTGCGTAGGCGAGCTCGGGCACGCTCGTTCCCGGGCTGAAGCTGGCAGCCGAGGCCGGATTGGGAAAGCTGAGCTCGAGCCGCCCGGTATAGGTGCCAAACACGAGCGTGCCGGGCTTGGCGGACGCGGCGGCTTGAGCCGCGGCGGTGTTGGCGGTCGAGGGGTAGGAGGTCGTGAAGGCATAGCGCGCCCCATCCGGGCTGAAGGTGACGCTGCTGATCACCTCGGCGCTGGGCACGGAGTTGAGCGGCCTCCCGCTCTGAACGTCCCAAGTGTCGAGATCGGCGCCGGCGAGCGAGTTACCGACTCTCCGCGCGTCGCACTGGGCGGCGGTGCGGTCGTCGGGGGACAGCGCGAAGCAGGTGGGCGCACTCGCGAACCGGGGATGGAAGGCGGCCAGCTCACGCCCGGTGGCGACGTCGAACGTGTGCCCGACCGAAGCGACGTCGACCGTCACCGCGCGTGCGCCGTCGTGGGTCAGGGCTGCGTAGAGCGCGGTCCCAGCAAGACGACTGATCGGCGCGCCGGTGCGCGCGTCATAAACGGCGGGGTGCCCGCCTCCCACGATCACCCGGTCGCCGCGCGCGTCCCAGCCGCTCTGTCCCTGGGAAGCGGGGGCTGCGCCTTGCGCGAGCTCGATCGGCGCCGCGCTCGTCCCCGGGCGGTAGATCCTCGCCCATCCGCCGACCCCCGGTTGCGAGACCAGTAGCCGGGTGCCATCTGGGCTCCACAGCGCGTCGCCCGCCTGAGCTGGGTTATCACCGAGGGTGTACCGCACGCGCTCGTGCGAATCCTCGATCGAGCTGCGCAGCTGGTTCTGCGTGGCGGTGCTCGGCGCGAGCCGCGCCGCCTGCACCGCGAGCTGCAATCCCACCATCGGCGCCGTGCTCGCGAGGCTCGCGGCCTCCACGTCGAGCCCCCGCGCCTGCGCCAGGTTGCGCTCGTGGATCGCGGTCGAGCGCTGGACGAGCGCCACGATCGCCAGCGCCACCGCCACCAGCAGCGCGACCGAGACCCCGCCGATCACGGTCCGCTGGCGTCGCGTCGCCGCCTGGCGGCTGGCGAGCAGATACTGGCGCTGGAGCTGGGTGGCCTCGGGCTGCTTGCCGGCGCCCGAGACGAGCCACGCTTCCGCGGCGCCCAGCTCATGGCCGCGCAGCAGCTGGCTGGAGTCGTGGCCGCTCGCCTGCCAGCGGGAGGCCGCGACGCCGAGACGGGTGTGGACGCGTACGTGCTCGAGGTCGGTCTCGAGCGCGGAGATGAGCTGCTCGAACCCCGTCTCGAAATCGTCTCGCTCGCGCAGGAACACCCAGTTGAGCGCCGCCGCGGTATCCGGAACCTCGGCTCCGTCGAGCTCTCGATGGAGCACCGGGACGATCCGCTTGCCCTGCTCCACCGCGTTGTCGAGCTCGCGCCGGCACACCTGGGAGGAGGCGCTGTCGGGGGAGATCACGTAGATGAACCCGTCGGCGCTCCCGACCCCGGCCCGGATCTCCTCGAACCACTCCGCGCTCGGAGGGATGTCCTCCCAGTCGACCCACACCTCGTACTGCCTCGACCTCAGCGCGTCGTGCAGGCGCTTGACAAAGCCCTGATCCCGGCGCGAGTAGGAGATGAAGACGGCCGTCACCGTTGCCCCGCGGGCAGTGTAATCGCGGGCCTCGGGGCGCTGCGACGGCTAACGCTCGAACATCACTCGCGGTTCTGGTCGGGAGCCACCACGAACGCGACTTCGTCGAGATAGCACCACGACCAGTCCTCGCCCGGCTCGAGCGAGCTGACGATTGGATGGCCGCTGGCCTGCACGTGCCTGCTGGCGTGCTGGTTGGGGGAGGAATCGCAGCACCCCACCTTCCCACAGCTGCGGCAGACCCGCAGGTGCACCCATCGGCCACCGGTTCTCAGACACTCCTCGCAGCCGGGCGAGTCCTCCGGCAGGCTGACGCGGATCTGGTCGAGGTGCGTGCAGATCGTCACGGCCCCTGCGCTCTCACTCGGCCGCGAAGAACCCCGCCGCGCGGCGCTCGAGTTCCTCTGCGGAGAGCCGTTCAATCCGCTGGCTCATCATCCATTGCTGGCCATACGGGTCGCGCAGCCGACCGCCTCGCTCGCCATAGAAGTGGTCTTGCAGCGGGTAGAGCACCTCGGCCCCGGCGGCGACGGCGCGCTCCCAGACACGGTCGACGTCCTCCCAATAGGTGGCCATGATCGCGCTGACCGCTCCGCCGAGTGACTGCGGCGCGCGCGCCGGTGCCCCATTGTCCGCTTCGTCGGTGACCATCACGACCGAGTCCCCGATCCGGACCTCGGCGTGGATCAGCTCGCCGGCCGGCCCCGTGAAGCGCTCGCCGATCTCCACGGCTCCGAACGCGTCTTGGTAGAAGCCGATCGCGGCGGCGCCATCGCGGACGACCAGGCGCGGCGTGACCGTGTGCAGGTGCTCGGGAATCGGCCCCGGCGGTTGATCGTTCGACACGGCGCTGCTCCCTTCGGCGGTGACGGAAGCCTCATGTTGGCATCCGCGCCCGGACGTCGCGCGCCGCCGCTAGGCGGAGATCCGGACGTGGGTCTTCTGCATTTGGCGCTCGGGCGTGATCCGGACTACGTTCCAGGCCAGCCCCAGCCGCTCTAGCGCTGAGATCAGCAACCCGGACGGGTCGAGCTCCCACCATCGCAGTCCGTGGTAGGCCGAGCGAGGGAACGCGTGGTGGTTGTGATGCCAGGACTCGCCCAGCGAGGGCAATGAGAGCCAGGCGACATTGGTCGAGCGGTCGTCGATATCAAAGCGCCGGCGGCCGAAGAAGTGGCAGATCGAGTTCACCGACCAGGTGACGTGGTGGACGAGAAAGATCCGCACCAGGCCGCCCCAGATGTAGCCGCGCACCGCCCCACCGAGCGTGAAGCCGTGCACGATGAAGCCGGCCGCGGTGGGAATCAGGAGCGAGATCAGCACCAACAGCGGGAAGCGCCGGCCGATGCGGCGCATGTGGCGATCTTCGTACAGCTCGCCCGCGTACCGCTTCCAGTCCGCCTGCCCCTGGGTCTCGAGCAGCCAACCGGTATGCGCGTGCCACAGGCCGCGCAGCCCGGTGCCGTGCCCGACGTGTGGGCTGTGCGGATCGCCCTCCTTGTCGGCGTGGGCGTGGTGCTTGCGGTGGTCGGCCACCCAGTCCATCACCGAGCCCTGCACCGAAAGCGATCCCAGCACCGCAAACACCCGCTCGAGCCAGGGATAGGTCTGAAACGCCCGGTGGGTCAGGAGCCGGTGAAAGCCGACTGTGACTCCGACAGCCGTCAGCAGGTACATCGCGGCGAGGATCGCCAGGTCCGCGGCGTCGACGGCTCGGTTCCAGAGCAAGCCGATGGCCACGATCACGCCGACGAACGGGACGACCACCCCGGTCAGATTGGCGATCCGCTCCATGCGCGTCATGCTCTTTGGACCGTCCCACAGATCCCCGCCAGCAAGACGTCCACCGCGGTGCAAACCCCCCGGATGTCGGGTCGGTTCCCGCGGGGCTTAGCGCGCGAGATAATCGGCCAGGCGGTCGGACACCGAGCTCCAGCCGCTGCGGTAGCTCGAGGCTCGCGCCGGCGGCTCGCGGGTGTGGATGATCGTCATGTGGGTCTGATCGTCGCCGTGCGGCGCGAGCAGGACCGTGACGATGCTCTCTGGCTCGCCGGTGTCGGGCCGCCAGGTGAATGACAGCCGCGCGGGTCGCTCGAGCGCGACGAACTCTCCGTTGATCTCGATCTGCCGGTCGGCAAACGTCATCACGACCCGCAGCCTGCCGCCGAGGCGCGCCTCCACCGCCACCTCGGTGGCCTCGCCGGGAGCCGGGCACATGAACGCCTGCAGCGATCGCTGATCGAGCCAGGCGTCGTACACCCGCTCGGGTCTTGCGGGCAGGACCCGTGCGACGCGGACGCCGGAGCGCTCGGGCTCGTCGGTCAAGCCGGATCTCTGCGGAGATAGTCAGCCAGGGCGTCGGCGCGGGCCGACCAGGCCGCCGACTGTTCGGCGATCCACGCCTCGGCGTCATGCAGCCCGTCGGCGCTGAACGAGATCCAGTGCTCGCGACCCTGCACCTTGCGAGAGATCAGACGTGCCCGCTCGAGCGTCGCGACGTGCTGCGCGACGGCGGCGAACGAGATCGGCAGCGGTTCCGCGAGATCCTTGATGCGTGCGTCGCCCGAGCGCAGCGCGGTAAGCAGGCGGCGGCGCGTGGGGTCGGAGAGCGCGCGATAGACGAGATCCAGGCCCCCCTGTCGTTCAACCATGCGCTTGAATGTTAGCAGCGCCTGTGGTATTCAAGCGCGCGACCGGCAAGAGAAAGGCAGCGCGAGCATGACGACAACGCGTGAGCAGCTTCACGAGCGACGTTTCCCCGGTGAGTCAGACGAGTATCGACGCGCTCGCGAGGACCTGTTGCGTGCAGAGATGGAACTGCGCCAGCACGCCGAGGACGTCGCCGAACAGCGCCGTGGCCTGCCGCTCGGCGGCGTGGTCCCGCACGACTACGAGTTCCAGGAGTGGGACCTGCGAACCGGCAGCCCGCGCGGGGTGAGGCTGTCAGGGCTGTTCGGCGGCGAGCACGACACGTTGTTTCTCTACAGCTTCATGTATCTGCCGAGCCCGGACGGCGACCCGCTCGGATCGCCGTGTCCCTCATGCACGTCGATCATCGACGCGGTCGCCGGGCAAGCCCGGCACCTCGCCGGCCAGCTGAGCTTGGCGGTCGTCGCGAAGGTCCCGGTCGAGCGGCTGCGGGCCCATGCCTACACTCGCGGATGGGCCAAGATCCGCGTGCTGTCCCGTGCCCGAAACACCTACAACCGCGACTACCACGCCGAGGCCCCGGACGGCCGCCAGCTACCGATCGCCACCGTGTTCGCGCGGCGCAACGGGACGATCCATCACTGCTGGAGCTCGGAGCTCGCCTATGCTCCGTCGAACCCGGGTCAGCACCCCCGACACGTCGACTTCATGTGGCCGCTGTGGAACATCCTCGATACCACGCCGGCTGGACGTGGCATCGATTTCCAGCCTCGCCTCCAGTATGAGTAGCGCGACGACGACGAGCGCGCGGCTGTACCGCCAGCGTCTCTCGCCGATCGCGCTGGTCGCCGTGCTGTCGCTGGCCGTCGTGGGCTGGTGGCTGAGCGTCGGCCGCATGCAGGGCATGGACGCGGGGCCGGGAGTGGCGCTCGGTGCGCTCGGCTGGTTCGCGGCGACCTGGCTGCTGATGATGGCGGCGATGATGCTTCCGGCGATCGCACCGGTCCTCGCCGTCGAGTGCGTTCCCCGCCGAGGCCGCGCCGGCTCGGCGCGAGCGATGCTCGTCAGCGCCGCGTTCCTCGCCGCCTACCTGGCCGTCTGGGCGCTGGCCGGCACCTCCGCCTATCTGGTACTGCGCGCCGGTCGCGTGGTCGCGGGCGGCGCGTTCGAATGGCATCGAGGCGGGCGGTGGCTCGCCGCCGCCGTGCTCGCGCTTGCGGCCACCTATCAGCTGAGCGCCACCAAACGGCGGTGGCTCGCGCGGTGTCGCGCGCCGCTCACGCGGGAGGACGGCGAACCTGTCCGGGAGCT
>JAFAZB010000050.1 GCA_019240015.1 Solirubrobacterales bacterium | reverse complement strand
GCTGGCGGCGGGGATCGATCCCGGGTTCGTGGTGCTCGACCGGCCGGAGGCCGAGCGGCTCGCCGACGTCGCGTTCGAACAGGCGCTCACGGAGCTGGCCGCGAGCGGCAGCGCGGGGGTCGATCTGATCGCGGCCTACACCAGCGGCGCGCTGCGCGGCGCGATCCTCGCCACGTACGCGCAGCTGCGCTCGCGCGGGGCGCTCGAGCCGCGGCTGCCGCCGCTGCCGGCGGCCGGCGAGCCGGAGCTGGCCCGGGAGCTCGCGCGCGCCGCCTCGGAGCTCGCCGCGGAGCTCGGGGCGATCGCCGACCCGGGGGCGCGCGTGATCCAGGCGCTCGAGCGCCTGGAGCGCTGCCGGCGCTTGGTCGCCGTCGCCGAGCCCTGGCCCGCGCAGCTCGACCAGCTGTCGCTCCCTGGCGGCAACGGCGCGGCGCTCAGCACCGAGGCCTGCGGCGAGTACAGCGACGCGCTGGCGCGATTCCGGCTCGCCTGCGAGCGGCGCGCCGCGGGGCCGGTCCGCGACCAGCTCGACCGGCTGCTGGTGAGCTTCGGCGCGTATTACGCGCGGCACAAGCGCGCGGTCTCGGGACTCGACTTCGAGGACCTCGAGCTGATCACGCGCGAGCTGCTGGGCTCGGATGGCGAGCTGCGGGAGCGCTACGCCGCTCGCTTCGAGCGGATCATGGTCGACGAGCTCCAGGACACCAACCGGGTGCAGCTCGAGCTGATCGAGTCGATCGCGCGTGGGAATCTGTTCACGGTGGGCGACGCGCAGCAGTCGATCTACGGCTTTCGCCATGCCCAAGTGGAGCTGTTCGAAGCGCGCGCGGAGCGGCTGGCGGCGGACGGGGCGCGCGCGACGCTGACGACCAACTTCCGCTCACGGCCGGAGATCCTGGAGGCGCTGAACGGCGCCTTCGAGGGGGAGCTGGGAGAGCGCTTCATGGCGCTGGCGCCGGGGCGGGACGGGGCTCCGGCGCACGAGCCCCGCGTCGAGCTGCTGGTGGTCGACAAGGGGGCCGACTGGGCCTCGGAAGGGCTCGTCTCGCCATGGCGCGTGGCGGAGGCGCGCTCGCTTGCGGATCGCGTCGCCGAGCTGCTGGCGAGCGGGGCCGCGCCGCGCGAGGTGGTGGTGCTGATGCGAGCCACGACCGACATGCGAGCTTACGAGCGCGCGCTGGAGGAGCGGGGCGTCCCCACCTACGTGATCGGGGGCCGCGGCTACTGGTCACACCCCCAGGTGATCGACCTCGTGGCCTACCTGCGGGCGCTGGCCAATCCGCGCGACGAGGAGGCCCTGTACACGGTGCTCGCCTCGCCGCTGGTGGGGGTCTCGCTCGACTCGCTGGTCGTGCTGGCGGCGGCGGCGCGCGAGCGCGAGCACGATCCCTGGCGGACGCTGCGCGAGCCGGATGGCGCGTTCGAGCAGCTCGCGACGGGTGACCGGGACGCGCTGATCGGGTTCGCGTCATGGTTCGCGGACGAGCGCGTGGCGATGGCCCGCCTCGGGATTGAGCAGCTGCTCGACCGCGCGCTCGAGCGGACCGGCTACGACCTGGCGATCCTGGCGATGCCGGGCGGCGAGCGGCGGCTCGCGAACGTGCGCAAGCTGATGCGGCTCGGGCGCGAGTTCGAGCTCCGCGGCGGTCTCGAGGGGCGGGGCGGGGTCGGGGTCGGCCTGCGTGGGTTCCTGGAGCTGGTGCGCGCGCGCCCCGGCGGCCCCGGCGATGCGCGGGAGAGCGAGGCCCCCGTGGAGGGCGAGGCGCTCGACGCCGTGCGGGTGATGACGATCCACCGCGCCAAGGGGCTCGAGTTCGAGATCGTGTGCGTCGCCGACCTGGGGCGGGTCCTGCGGCGGGGAGGCGAGCTGCTGCGGCTGGACGACCAGGGGCGCCTGGGGCTGCGCCTCGCGCAGCCCGGGACTGGGAAGCAGGTCCCCGCGCTGCACTACAAAGCGCTGGGGGAGGCGCGACAGCGGGCCGAGGAGCGCGAGGAGCGGCGGCTGTTCTACGTCGCGATGACGCGGGCCCGGGAGCGGCTGATCCTGAGCGGGGCGGCGAAGCTCGAGGGGTGGGAAGGCGGTTCGGAGGGCAATGGGGCAGGTGTGGGGGGTGGGTCAGGCGTTGGGGGCGGCCCGATCTCGTGGGTCGCGCCCGCGTTCGTTCCCGAGCTGGGCGCGCGGATCGCCCAGGGGGACGGCGTGGTCGAGGGACGCGGTGGCGGGCGCTTGCGCTTGACCGTGGTTCGGGAGCGCGCATCCGACGTGGTCGCTCGCGGGGCGCGGTCTGAGCGCTCGATGGCGGCGGCGGGGGCGGGTCAGGCGTGGGGGCCTGGACCCGCGGGGGCCCTCGGGCACGAGCCCGCCGAGGCGGGACCGGCCGATGCTGTCGCGCCCGTCGCGAGCCTCAGCTACTCCTCGCTCGGCGAATACGCCCGCTGCGGTTACCGCTTCTACGTCGAGCGGGTGCTCGCTGTGCCGCCCGTGGCCGAGCGGGGGGAGGGCCAGTCCGGCCCCCCGGGCCTCAGCGCGGCGGACCGCGGGGTGCTGGCGCACGCGCTGCTCGAGCGGCTCGACTTCCGCCGCCCCGGACGCCCGAGCCCGGAGGTCCTCGCGTGGGCGTCCGCCCAGGCGGGCGTGACGGTCGGCGCCGCGGAGGGCGAGGAGCTGGCCGCGCTGGTCGAGCGCTTCGGCGCCAGCGAGACCTGCACAAGGCTGGCCCACGCACGCGAGCTGGCGCGCGAGAAGCGCTTCGGCTTCCTGCTCGACGGCGTGCTGATCACGGGCGTGCTCGACGTGATCGCTTCCAAAGGCGCGGGCCGCTCGGTGGTCGTCGACTACAAGAGCGACCGGCTCGAGGGGGCCGACCCCGAGGCGGTCGTGCGCGACGCCTACGGCGTCCAGCGGCTGGTGTACGCGCTCGCGGCGCTGCGCGCCGGCGCGCAGGCGGTGGAGGTCGTGCACCTGTTCCTCGAGCGCCCCGGACAGCCGGTCGCCCGCTCCTACACCGGCGCCGAGGCGGAGCGGCTCGCAGCCGAGCTGGCGGCGCACACCGGCGGGGTGCTGCGGCGAGAATTCGAGGTCGCGCAAGATCCCCACCGGGGGCTCTGCGGCGGCTGTCCGGCCGAGGGCGGGCTGTGCTGCTGGCC
>JAFAZB010000039.1 GCA_019240015.1 Solirubrobacterales bacterium | reverse complement strand
CGGGATGGTGCGACCCGGGGAGCGCGCCTACACGATCACCGGACTGTCGAGCCGCTGAGCGCCGCGGGCCGGGCCCGTTGAGCCCCGGAGTCGCGCACTTCGAGGAGCTGGCGGGCCTGTGGGAGGAGGGACAGCGAAGGCTCGCGCGGGCCGATCCGGTGGCGCGGCCGGCGCTCGAGCGGGTCACGGATGAGCTGGTGCTGGCGCTGCGACGGCGGCTCGGCGGCCCGTTCACGGTCCAGGAGCTCGCGCAGCTCTACAGCGAGCAGGGAACGGACTGGTGCTTTGAGATCGCCGCGCGGGTCGCGCCGGTCACCCCGGCGGCGTGGGATATGACGACCGTCGCGGGGGCGGCATTCGCGCGCTACGCGCGCGAGGCCAGCGACTACGCGGTCGCCAGGCGCAGGCTGGAGGAGTAGCGGCGGACTCAGTCCGGGTCGTCTGACTCTTCGCTGCCCGCGCGGCGGATCACGATCTGGTCCTCTTCGATCGCCACCTCGACCGGACGGTGGCCGGCCCAGTACTCCGCGTAGATCGGGTCATCCTGGACCGCCGGGTCGAGCCACAGGCCGTAGCCCTCCTCGCCGTGGTCAAAGGTCGCCTCGAGCGCGCCGGACGCCCGGCGGCGCCCGCGACCGCCGCGACCGCCGCGCCTTCCCCGCCGCCGCCGGGGGCGCTCGGAGTCGTCCTCGCCGTCGCCGTTGTCCTCTTCGTCCTGATCGTCGAGGCGCTCGGCCTCGGCGGCGTCGAGCTCGGCGGCGATCAGCGCGTCGTCCTCGGCCCGCAGGTCGATCTCGTCGTCGTAGTCGGCGACCGTTCCCACTTCCGCCTCGGCTCCGGCGTCCAGCGCCTGCTCGCGCTTGAACGCCTGGATCTGCTGGACGGTGACCTCGAGCTGGTGCGCGATCCATGCATCGGTCCGGCCCTGGCGGACCCAACCGCGGATCCGGTTGAGCTCGGGCCTGAGTGATCGTCGGGCCATTCGAGCCCGGAGACTAGTACAGCTAACGGCGTTCGTTGCAGGGAGCGAGAGCCGCGCGGGGAATCCTTGTGTGCACAGCAACGTTCACGATATGCTGGATTGCGAGCGCACCGGACGCTCAAACGAGACGGGGCGGCGCCGGTTTGTGTTCCATCCGACTAGTAGCCGAGCAGGGAGGCAATTCCCCATGTTGGTCCTGACCCGTAAGTCCAACCAGAGCATCATGATCGGCGACGACATCGAGGTGTCGGTACTGGCGATCATGGGCGAGAAGGTGCGGATCGGCATCCAGGCGCCGCGCGACATCCCCGTCTTCCGCAAAGAGGTTTACCTCGAGATCCAGCAGGAGCGTCTCGGCGCCGACAAGGGCGTCCGTGAAGAGGTCGACGCCGCGTTGCGCGGCCTCGGGGACGCCTAGCACCGCGAGGACCCCTGCCACCGGCCCGCGGGAGGGTCAGGCGAGCAGGTAGTTGAGCGTCTCGAACATCGCGATCGCGACCACCACCGCGGTCGCGATCAACGACAGCACCAGCACCCAGTAGCGCAGCGAGCTGCGCTTCTTCCGGCGCTCGTGCGTGCGCCTGCGCGAGCGCACCACCGCATGCCGGCGCAGGCTCTCCCTGCGCGATCGGTCGAGCTGGGTCTCGTGCCGGAACTCCTGCTCGAGCTGCGCGAGGCTCTGGCGCATCTTCATCGCCACAAGGCGGCGAGCCTACCACCATAGGGAGAGATCGTTGGAATTTGCGAGCTTTAGGCGCGTCTGACGCGCGGGGGCCGCAAGCCGTCTAGTGGACTTCCTGGCGCTCGTAGACCTCGACGAAGCGCAAGTAGTTCTCGGCGATCTGGCTCGCCGCGGCGTCGCGTTCGAGCTCCTCCGCGAGGAAGCTCTTGAGCGCGTCCCACCAGATCGAGCGGCCGATCGCGAACCCGATGAAGCCGTCGACCGGCGCCGCCTGCTGGAGCCAGTGGTCGACCTTATCGGTCGAGGCCCCGCGCCCGAGCAGCACGCACTTGACGTTTTCGCGCCCCTCGCCCGAGCGGGCCTGCTCGGCGAGCATTGCGGCGTCGCCACGCTCGTCAACCCCTTCGATCTTCCAGATGTCGACCTCGACCCCGGCGTCCTGGATCGCCTCGATCGAGCGCCGCATCAGCTCCGGGCGCAGCTCCGCGTCATAGCGGTCGGTGTCGCCGTCGACCTTCGCCAGCTGCTCGTCGGTGGCCGGCACCAGCAGCTCGAACAGGAACTTGCGCTGGTTGGAGTGAAGCCACTCGGACAGCCGCCGCAACCGCTCGAGCTGGCGCTCGTTGAGCTCCGGATCGTCGTCGGGGTTGAAGCGAACCAGCACCTTCGAGAAGTCCGGGTCGAACTGCTCGATGTGGGCGGGGAAGTCATCGCCGTATTCGAAGTCGAACTCGCTCTGGCCGGACTTCTCGACCGGCATCGACAGCACCAGCCCCTGCTCGTGCGCGCGCTTGGGGATGTCCGAGCCGAATTGCTCGTCGACCAGCACCCCGGTGGCGCCGGCCTCGGCGCCCCGGTCGACCGCCTCGACCATCCCTTCGAAGATCAGCCGCTTGGCGTCCGAGATCGTCTCTGTCTGCTCGGCGGTCGGGTCACCCTCGATCCCGAACATTTTCTTCTGGAACGACCCTCGATGGTCGAACGCCAGGATGTACAGCTTGCCGTCGTAGCCGAGCGCCATTACGAACCGTCCTTCCCGCTTGTGATCTCCGATAAGCAGTCTAGGCGCGCGCGGGCGGGCATGTGGCGCCGTCGTTAGGCTCCTGCCGTGCGCCATCACTTCGTGGGCCACGCCTACTCGCTGGGCATCGAGGAAGAGCTGATGATCCTCGACGCCGAGTCGCTCGAGCTGGTCAACGCGATCGAGGCGTTGCTCGAGCCGGCGCCCTCGGGCGAGATCAAGCCCGAGCTGATGGAGTCGGTGCTCGAGATCTCAACCGACCCGTGCGAGAACGTGACGCAGGCCGGCGAGCAGCTGCGGGCGCTTCGCCGCCAGGTGGCGCAGACCGCGGCCGCCAAGCAGCTCGCGATCGGCTCCTCGGGGACGCATCCGTTCGCGATGTGGGAGGACCAGCGGATCGTGGCCCGTCCCCGCTATCGCGACCTGGTGTCGGCGCTTCGCTTCGTCGCGCGTCAGGAGCTGATCTTCGGGATGCACGTGCACGTCGGGATCAACGATCCGGACAAGGCGATCCACGTCGCCAACGGGATGCGGGTGCACATCCCGGTGCTGCTGGGGCTATCCGCCAACTCACCGTTCTGGCGCGCCGACGCGACCGGCTTGGCCTCGACCCGCACCCCGATCTTCCGCGCCTTCCCGCGGGTGGGGATCCCGCCCAGCTACGACAGCTGGGAGGACTACGAGCGGCGGATCGAGTTCATGATCGAGGCGAAGGTGATCGAGGACTACACCTACCTGTGGCACGACGTGCGCCCGCACCCCAACTTCGGCACGGTCGAGGTCAGGGTGATGGACTCGCAGACGCGCGTCGAGCACGCGCTCGGGCTGGCGGCCTTGACCCAGGCGCTGATCCGTGAGCTCGCCGAGCACTTCGATGCGGGCAAGCGGCTGTCGAGCTATCCGTTCGAGATGCTCGACGAGAACAGGTGGCTCGCCGCGCGTCACGGGCTCGACGGCGAGCTGGTCGACCTCCCGCATTCCGAGCGCGTCTCGACCCGCGACCTGGCCCGGCGGCTGATCGAGCGGATGCACGACCACTGCGTCGATCTGGGTTCGCTCGACGAGCTGGCGGCGGTCGAGGATCTGCTCGAGCGGGGCAACGGCGCCGCCCGCCAGGTGGTGGTCTACGAGGCCAATCACGATCTGCGCGAGGTGATGGCGGAGATCGTCTCGGCGACCAACGTGTAGCGCCTCGTTGGTGAGCGCCCGGAGCGTGCGCTCGGGCCGGTCGTCGCTCGCCCGGGGGCCATTCGGGCGGCTCTACAATCGGTCCGTGAGCACGGGCGGCCCGGATCTCTTCGTGATCTGTAAGAGCTGCGGGTCGGAGGTCAGCCCGTACATCACCGAATGCCCGTACTGCGGCAGCCGGCTGCGCAAGCGCGCGCCGAAGCTCGACCGCGAAGGCCGGGTCGCCGAGAAGCGCCGCCGGCGTCCGCCGGCGCCCTCGCTGCCCCGGCTGCGCAGCGGCGAGATACCCGGGATCCGACCCGAGTCACGGCCCTACGCCACGATGGCGCTGATCCTGGCCGGGCTGGTCGGCTGCCTGATCTGGCGGACCAGCCTGCTCGACATCCACCAGATCGAGATCTTCGGCAAGCCCGGCCCACACTGGTGGCGGCTGCTGACCGCGCCGTTCGTGTACGACAACACCGGCTACGCGTTCGCGACGCTGGCGGCGGTGGGGCTGTACGGCTGGTTGCTGGAGCGCCGGCACGGCCCGGCGGCGGTGATCGCGCTGTTCCTGGTCGGGGGCGTCGGTGGGTTGGCGGCGACCGCGGCCGCGTACCCCGAGCCGGTGGCGCTCGGGGGCAACGGCGCCGCGCTGGCGCTGCTGTGCGCGTGGGCGGCGGAGGATCTGCTGGCGCTGCGCGCCGGCGAGGAGGTCGAGGGAGACCTGATCGGCACGGCGGTGATCGCGGCGGTGGTCGCGCTGATGCCGCTCGCGGTCAAGGATGCGAGCTGGATCGCCGAGGGCGTGGGGGCGGTCGCCGGGTTCGCGTTCGGACTGCCGCTGGCGCGGCTTCAGCGCCGCTAGCGCCGCCTCCGCGGGTCGGGTGGCGGCTCCGGCGGCGCCGGCGGCGCTCACACTACCGCGATCGTCCCCGGAGGGCCGTCGCGGAGGTAACCGATCACCGGGCCCGGGATCGCGGGCGCATCGCGCGGCGCGAGCGCCGCCAGCAGCCCGCCCGAGGTCATCGCGTCGCAGACCAGCCACCGGCGGCTCTCGCCCACCTGCTCGGCGAAGGTCGCGAACTGCTCGGCGTGATCGCGGTTGCGCCGCGTGCCACCGGCCACGGCGCGCTGCTGCGGGTCATCCAGCAGCTCGAGCACGCCGGCGATTGCTGGCACCGAGTCCGCCTGGAGCTCTGCCGCCAGGCCGCTGGCCAGCGTCAGCTCGTGTAGGTGTCCGAGCAGACCGAAGCCGGTGACGTCGGTCAGCGCGCTCGCCCCGGCCCGCGTGGCGGCCCGCGCGGCATCCCGGTTGAGCGCGCTCATCACCTCCACCGCTTGCGCGAGCGGCGCATCGAGTCCGCGCTTGCACGCGGTCGAGACCGCGCCCGCGCCCAGCGGCTTGGTCAGCACCAGCGCATCGCCGGCGCGCGCGCCGGCGTTGGTGAGCACCTCCTCAGGGTGCACGGTGCCGGTGACCGCGAGCCCGTACTTGGGCTCCGAGTCCTCGATCGAGTGCCCGCCGACGATCGCGACGCCCGCCTGGCGGGCGACCTCCGCGCCGCCGCGGAGGATCTCGCTCAGCACCTCGCCGCCGAGCTCGGAGAGCGAGAACGCCACCAGGTTGAGCGCGCAGACGGGGGTGGCCCCCATCGCGTAGACGTCCGACAGCGCGTTGGCGGCGGCGATCCGCCCGAAGTCGAACGGGTCATTGACGATCGGGGTGAAGAAGTCGACCGTCTGCACGATCGCCAGGTCGTCGCGCAGCCGGTAGACGCCCGCGTCGTCCGCGGTCCGGAAGCCCACCAGCACGTTGGGGTCCTGGCCGTCCTGGAGGTTCGCCAGCAGCGGCCCGATCGCCGCCGCCGGGAGCTTGCAGCCGCACCCCGCGCCGTGTGAGAGGGATGTCAGCGCGACGCCCACGACCGTATGATCCACCACCGCAGTGCCGGCCCGCGCCTACAACGATGCCGAGCTCGACGCGGCGATCGCCGCCGTCAGCGCCCCGGGGAGGCTGCAGGAGGCCCAGGAGCTCGTGATCCGCGCCGCGCCTTCGCTGCAGCGGGTGCTAGCGTCCGCGCTCGCCGAAGGCGGCTGGTTCGATCTCGCGAACGAGCAGGCGGTTAAGGACGCCACCGGCGGGGAAGACCACGAGACGCGCGTCCGCGCCGTTCGCACGCTGCTCGCCGAGGAGACCCGGCTGGGGATGCTGGTGGGCGTTGCGGTCGGGCTCGGACTCGCGCAAGAACTGACCGACTTCGGCCGCGCTGAAACCCACACGGAGGGCAGCGCTGAAACCCACAAGGAGGATTGATCGATGGAAGTGCGCTTTCTTGGCCACGCCTGCTTGACCCTGTCCGACGGCGACACCACGGTCCTGATCGACCCGTTTCTGAGCGGCAACCCCCAGGCCGCGATCTCGGCCGACGACGTGCCCGCGACGACGATCCTGCTCACCCACGGCCACGCCGACCACCTCGGAGACACGGTCGAGATCGCCAAGCGGACCGGCGCGCCGGTGGTCGCGATCGTGGAGCTGGCGGGCGAGATCGAGGAGGAGGGAATCGAGGTCCACAACCCGAACATCGGCGGCACGGTCAAGTTCGACTGGGGGTCGGTCAAGCTGGTGCCGGCGTGGCACACCTCGATGACCCCGAAGGGGACCTCCAACACCCCGGCCGGGCTC
>JAFAZB010000347.1 GCA_019240015.1 Solirubrobacterales bacterium | reverse complement strand
CAGAGGTACCGGCTGTTCGCGCTCGCATCGAAGCATCGCGTCCTGACGAGCGCGGTCAGGATCACTACCGGGATCCCGCTCTCCGCCGGGAGCTATTCGAGCGGGACGAGTGGCGGTGCCGGTATTGCGGCGACGCCGTCACGCCAGACACCGCAACGCTGGATCACATCCTGCCCACGTCGAAGGGCGGAACGCACGTTCCGAAGAACCTCGCAACGGCGTGTCTCATGTGCAACTCGATCAAATCGGGCCGAAGCTACGAAGACGCCGCCCCCGATATTCTCGCTTCGGTTCAGGCGCGGCGGGCTCGCAGCTGAACCTGCCTCGGCATCCACGGACCTGCCCAGTCGGCGATCGAAGACCGCCCGCCGAATACCCGACTTGCAGCTATGTTCCCAGAGCCGACGCCCGGACTCGAACCGGGGACCCCTTCATTACGAGTGAAGTGCTCTACCAACTGAGCTACGTCGGCGGCGTGGCGGGGTGAGTCTAGCTGCGGGTCACAGCGCGACCCCCAGGGCGCGGCGGGCGTCCGAGCGAGCCCGCCACTCCTCTGCCAGGATCGCCCAGCGCTCGTGATCTCGCCAGCGGCCACCGATCTTCAGATACCGAGGTGAGAAGCCCTCGCGGCGAAAGCCGGCGCCGCGGGCGAGCGCGAGCGAGGCCTTGTTGCCGGGCTGGATGTTGGCCTCGACGCGATGCAGGCGGAGCGTCATGAACGCGTGGCGTAGGACCAGCTCGAGCCCCTCCTTCATGTATCCCTGACCGGCGAACGGCTTGCCGATCGCGTAGCCGAGATAGGCGCTCTGCAGGCCCCGTCGGACGATCTGCGAGAGGTTGAAGAAGCCCAGGATCGCGCCGTCTGGATGACGGCACACAAGCATCGCCTCGAAGTCTGCGCGCCGGGCGTCGGCGAGATAGGCGGCGAATCGATCCTCGTCGGTGGGAGCCGTGGCCCAGGGGGTGTGAAACGTGCGGCTGGCCCGCATCAGCGCCACGAATTCGTCGCGGTCGGCCCGCGTGGGGGGCCGCAGGTATACGCGCTTGGTGCCCTTCGCGAACACCGCCGCGGGCGCGGTCACGAGTTGAGCTCGTGCTGCAGGCGGTACGCCAGGGCCTCGCACGCGAGCTCCTCGGACACGTTGAGCGCGAACCGGGTCCTGGTCTCCTCAACCAGCTCCACCGCGGCCCACAGCCGGCTCGGCTCGCAGCCGCCGTCCGCCTCGAGCTCGGCGCTTCGATCGGTGTTTCGCACCAGCTCGCGAGCGCCGCAGGCGAGATACGCCAGGTCTGAGAACCACAGCGAGACCAGCTGAAGCCCCAGGTCGAGGTCAGCGGTCTCGGCTCGGCGCCGGGCGCGCCTGGCCCGCTCGGCCCATTCCGATTCGACGCGCTTGCGCTCCTTGCGCGCGGTCAGCTCCAGCTCGGCCGCCGCGAGCGATTGGATCTCCGCGAGCACGGCTTCACCCCGCGTGCGCACCGCCACGAGCACATCCGCCCACGGCTTGCTCGCCACCACCTCGCCGGCACGTGCCGTCCGCGCGAAGCGCTCGGCCGCGGCTCGCAGCGAGATCCCCTGCTCGCTGGCGAGCTCCCGCGCTCGCTCGGCGTCCGCGAGCGACAGCCGGGCACAAGCCAGCGCGGTTGCGTGATCGGCGCCCAGCGCCTCCAGCTCGCCGGCCACCGCCTCTTCCCCCGGGGCCTCGAACCGCACGGTCTGGCAGCGCGAGCGGATCGTCGGCAGCACTTCGCCGAGCCGATCCGTGATCAGGATCAGATGCACGAACGACGCGGGCTCCTCGAGCGTCTTGAGCATTCGGTTGGCCGCCTCCTCCCCGAGCTCATCCACCCGCTCGATCACGAACACCCGGCGAGTCGACTCGAACGGGGTCTTGCTCGCGGCCGACACGACCGGACCGTCGATGTCGCTGACGAGCACTTCGTGCGCCCCGCTCGGGGTCACCCACGTGAGGTCGGGATGGGCGCCGGAGGCGACGCGGGCGCGCGCATCGTCGGGGTCCGGAGATCCGTGCGCGAGCAGTTCCGCCGCCAGCCCCCGGGCGGCGGCGCGCTTGCCGGCTCCTCCCGGCCCGTGGAAGAGGTAGGCGTGCGATGCGGGCGCGTCGGCCCGCAGCGTCGGCCCGAGGACGGCGCGCGCATGGGGATGGCGATCTAGCTCCGCGAGCACGCGCATCGATGCTAACCACCGATAACGTCGCAGCCCAGGCTCATGCCCAGGGGACGCTTGATCACGATCGAAGGTCTCGACGGCGCCGGCAAGACGACGCTTGCCGGCGGGCTGGCGGAGGCCTTGACCCAGCGCGGGATCGAGGTCAGCGTGCTGCGCGAGCCGGGAGGTGTGCACGTTGCCGAGCGGCTACGAGCGCTGGTGACCGAGCCGGGGCTCGCGATCGGTGCCCGCGCCGAGGCGCTCCTGTACGCCGCCGCCAGGGCACAGCTGGTGGAGGAGGCGCTCGACCCGCTGCTACACGCCGGTTCCTGGGTGGTGCTCGACCGCTTCGTCGACTCCTCGCTGGCGTACCAGGGTGCAGGCAGGGCGCTCGGGATCGAGCCAGTGCGGTCGATCAACGAATTCGCGACCAGCGGCCTGAGCCCCGACAGGACGTTGATCCTGACGATCGATCCGCCGTTGGGAAGGAGTCGCTCGCGGGCCAGGGCCAACCCGCTCGACCGGCTCGAGCGTGAGGACGACGCGTTCTTCGAGCGGATCGCGCGCGCGTACGCAGAGCTCGCCGCGGCCGAGCCAGAAAGAATCCGCACGATCGATGCCTCGCAGGGCCCCGATCAGGTGCTGGAGGCAGCGCTGGCGGCGATCCGCGACCTATTGTGAGTAGCCCTGCGGCCGCGTCTGGGCGAATCCCCAGGCGTCCGCGACCATCTGCTCGAGGCCGGCCTTGCGCGCCTGCCACCCGAGCTCCGATCTGATCCGGTCGCTCGCAGCCACCAGCATCGGCGGGTCGCCCGGCCGCCGCGGCGCCTCCCGCGTGGGAATCTCGCGCCCGGTGACCTCTCGAGCGGCGGCGATCACCTCATGCACCGAGAACCCAGTGCCATTGCCGAGATTGAAGATCTTGTGCTCTCCCGCACGGGCGCAATCGAGCGCCAGCAGGTGAGCGGTGGCGAGGTCCTCGACGTGGATGTAGTCGCGGATCGCGGTGCCATCGGGGGTCGGATAGTCCGTTCCGTACACCTCGACGAACGGACTGCGGCCGAGCGCGGCCCGCAGGACGTTCGGGATCAAGTGCGTCTCGGGATCGTGATCCTCGCCGAGATCGCCGCTCGCGCCGGCGACATTGAAGTACCGCAGGCTGACAGCGCCCAGACCGTGGGCGTCGCAGAACGCTCCGATCATCTGGTCGACGGCGAGCTTCGAGGCGCCGTACGGGTTGGTCGGACGTGGCGATGCCGTCTCCCGGATCGGCACTTCCTCGGGCGCGCCGTAGACCGCGCAAGTGGAGGAGAACACCAGTCGCGTGATCGATCGAGCCCGCATCCCCTCAAGCAAGTTGAGCGTTCCGCCGACGTTAACCCTGTAATACAGCTCCGGATGGGACACCGACTCACCCACCAACGCCAGCGCCGCGAAG